>DATMXY010000053.1:0-14394 GCA_035561275.1 Anaerovoracaceae bacterium
TCTTTATATTACAGACGTCGTCGTTGTGGAAAGGAGCTAATGAACAATGAGCGCTATGAATTATCCTTCCAGGGTTTATCTGGGCGACATCACGGTAAGGGACGGCTTTCAGCACGAAGAAAAGACGATCCCGACGTCCGCCAAGCTTTGGTGCCTGGAAGAGCTGCTGCTGGCCGGATTCAGAAGGGTGGAGGTGACCAATCTGGGCAATCCGGCCGGAATGCCGCAGTTTGCCGACGGAGAAGAGTTGTTTAAAGCCCTGTATAAAAGCAAACGCGTAAAGGATATCCTCCCCGAAGCGGAGCTTACCGCCGTAACGATCAGAGAAAAAGCGGTGGATAGGGCGATCGAATTAAGGGAAAAGGGATACGGCCCCAACCGAATTTTACAGATGGTATCCACTTCTCATTCTCATATGGTCAAGAACTCAGGTTTAAATCACGACGAATACTGGGCCATGTCGGAACAATGCATCAAAAAAGCCCATGACGCCGGTATCAAGGTCAACGGCACCATCAGCACCATCTGGGGCTGCCCCATCGAAGGACCAACGGACATGAACAAGGCGGTTGAATTTTCAAAGCATTATCTGGAAATCGGAGCCGATGATCTTGAACATGCCGATCACGACGGATCAGCCGCGCCAAACCGGGTCTATGAGTACTTCAGCCGGCTTCTTGACGCGATCCCGGATCCCAAATTGCATATCGCGCATTTCCATGTGACCAGAGGCTGGGGGCTGGCCAATGTGCTGGCGGCCCTGCAGGCGGGCGTCATAAACTTTGAATGCGCCATGGGGGGCCTGGGAGGACAGCCCGCCAATTTTGTCGACGGTTCACCGGTTTCCGGTACCGGCGCTTATTATTATAAAGATCCCAACGTCGTCGGGCTGGTCTCAACGGAAGATCTGACGGTCATGCTGGACGGGATGGGGATCGGCGCCGGCGTAGATGTGGACCGGGCTCTGGAAATCGGAAAGATGGTGGAAAAAATCATCGGAAGAAGGTTAAGAAGCGAATCGCTTTACAGCGGAAGAATACCGAAATAAAGATGGTTAGAAAAGGGAGGAGAACCTAAAATGAACAAGACTTCAAAGGTTTCAGGCTTTTATAAAATGCCGGTATCGGCCCGGCAGGAGATCATAAGGCAGTTTGCGGACTTGACGGACGAAGAGGTCGCGCTGCTTTCCGACGCGGACGCCCTTCCCCTGGAAAAAGCCGATCATATGGTGGAAAATGTCATCGGCAGGCTGCAGGTCCCCCTTGGCGTCGCAACCAACGTTATGGTCAACGGAAAGGAATATTTCGTGCCCATGGCGACGGAAGAACCGTCGGTCATCGCGGCCGCCAGCAACGCTTCCCGGTTTGTGAGCGCCAGGGGAGGCGTCTTTGCCTCCAATACGGGCCCCTTTATGATCGCCCAGATGCAGATTATCGGCGTCGTCAATCCCTATTATGTAAAAACTATCCTGCTGGAGCATAAGGAAAAGATCGTTTCCTTTGCCAACGAACAGGACCCGGTCCTCGTCGGTCTGGGCGGCGGGGCGAAGGATGTGGAAGTCCGCGTTCTGGACTCGAAGGCGGGCCCCATGATCGTTTTGCACCTTATTGTAAATACGAAGGACGCCATGGGAGCCAACGCCGTAAATACCATGGTGGAAGCACTGGCCCCCATGATCGAATCCCTGACCGGGGGGCGCGTGTATCTGAAGATCCTGTCCAACCTGGCGGATCAGCGTATCGTCCGCGCCAGGGCCGCCGCCACAAAGGAGGAGCTGGGCGGCGAGGACGTTGTGGACGCCATCGTGCTGGCATCTGAGTTTGCCAACGTAGATCCTTACCGCGCGGCTACCCACAACAAGGGTATCATGAACGGCGTCTCCGCAGTGGTGCTGGCCACAGGGAACGATACCAGGGCTATCGAAGCCGGCGCCCATTCCTACGCGGCCAGATTCGGTACGTATACCGCATTGACGAGATGGGAAAAGAACGCGGACGGAGACCTGGCCGGCTCCATCGAGATCCCCATGGCTGTGGGTCTCGTAGGCGGCGCAACCGCGACCCATCCCACCGCAAGGCTGGCCGTGAAAATACTGGGAGTATCTACCGCCGTGGAGCTTGGCGAGGTCATTGCGGCCGTCGGCCTGGTTCAGAATCTGGCGGCTGTCAAAGCCCTTGCGACGGAAGGGATCCAGAGAGGGCATATGTCCCTGCACGCCAGAAATATCGCCATCAACGCGGGAGCCCAGGGAAAAGAGATCGATCTGGTCGCCGAAAAAATGGTGGCAATGAAAAAAGTGCGGGTTGACGTCGCACAGGAAATTTTAAAGGAATTAACAGCGTATGAAAAATAAAATTATGGCGGCTTCTGAAGCGGTTTCCCGGATCCAGGACGGCGCGGCCGTCCTGGTAGGGGGCTTTATGGCCTGCGGGACTCCGGAGGTCCTCATCGACGCTCTCGTGGAGAAGAATGTGAAAAAACTTACCATTATCTGCAATGACGCCGGAGTGCCGGGACGAGGCGTGGGAAAGCTGCTGTCCAACGGACAGATTAAAACGCTGATCGCATCCCATGTGGGACTTAACCCCGAGGTGGCGCAGAGAATGAACACCGATGATGAAGCGGAGAAGCTGGAATGCATCCTGGTTCCCCAGGGGACCCTGGCGGAGCGGATCCGGGCCGGAGGAGCGGGCCTGGGCGGCTTCCTGACTCCTACGGGAGTGGGGACCATCGTGGCCGAGGGCAAGCAGGTGATCAATATCGACGGAAGAGACTATCTTCTGGAAAAACCTTTGAAAGCGGATTTTGCCCTGATCAGAGGCTCCGTAACCGATAAATCCGGAAACACCGTATACAACGGCACTACAAGAAACTTCAACCCGATCATGGCGGCAGCGGCGAACTATGTTATAGTAGGCGCATGCGAGATCGTGGAAATCGGCGGGATCGATCCCAATAACGTGGCCACGCCGGGAATCTTTGTGGATGCAATCGTAGGAGGTGAAAAACCATGGCGGATATAAAGGAAACCATCGCGGCAAGAGCTGCGCAGGAGTTAAAGGACGGAGACGTCGTAAACCTCGGGATCGGTCTTCCCACCGTGGTGGCGAATTTCCTTCCCGAGGACGTTCACATCGTATTGCAGTCCGAGAACGGGATCATGGGAATGGGGCCTGTGGCAGAAATGGGCAAAGAAGATGTAGACATTGTCAATGCGGGGGCGCAATATGTAATTGTAAATCCAGGCGCCATGTTCTTCGACAGCGCAACCTCCTTCGGCATCATCCGCGGGGGTCACGTGGACGTGACCATCCTCGGCGCCCTTGAGGTTGACCTGCACGGGAACCTTGCAAACTGGATCGTACCCGGAAAAATCGTACCGGGAATGGGCGGCGCCATGGATCTGGTAGTAGGCGCGAAAAAGGTGATCGTAACGATGCAGCACACCCAGAAGGGAGCGCATAAAATCCTGGAGGAGTGCACGCTTCCTTATACGGCGGTAGGCGTCGTGGACATGATCATCACCGAAATGGGAGTCATGGAAATCACCACGGAAGGAGTCGTTCTTTCTGAAATAAATCCGGACTACACCGTCGAAGAGGTCCGCGCCGCCACCGGCTGCCCTTTGATCATAAAAGACAATATTCTGAAGTTTGGCACAAGACTTGCTTTTAATTTTAATAAGGAGGTGTGAAAAAATGTATTTAACCGATAAGGAAAAAGCGATTCTGGACGGCGCACAGGGAGAGGTGCCTCAACTGGCAATGGAGATCCTTCAAAAAATCGGTGAGATCAACGAGGCGGAAAGGCTGATTCCTATTCAAAGCGTACACCTTGTACTGCACGCCTATAAGAGCGCCTTTGACGCGGGGGTGGAAGCCGCGGAGAAAATCGCCGAAATGGGAGGGAAATTTACCGTGCCCACCACCATCGACCCCTACGGCATGGATGCGGAAGACTGGCGGGGAGCGAAGACGCCGGAGCATTACGCGGAAATGCAGAAAAGGCTTGAAAACGCGGTCATGAAGATGGGGGTGCTGCCCGTGTGGACCTGCACGCCTTATTACGGATTTAACGCTCCAAGATTCGGCGACAACGTCGCATGGTCCGAATCCTCCGCGGTGGCCTACGCGAATACGGTGATCGGGGCCCGGACCAACAGGCAGACCGCCATCGTGGATATTTGCTGCGGGATCCTGGGGAAAACTCCGGAAACCGGGGTGCACCTGCAAAAAAACCGTTACGGCGAGGTCCTTATCCGCCTGACTGCCGACAGGGAACTGCAGTCATGGGAGTATCCGGCCCTGGGATATCTTCTGGGAAAGAAGCTGGGAAGCCGGATCGGCGTCGTCCAGGGCATGAAGGGCAATCCGAGACATGAAGACCTCAAATCCTTATGCGCGGCGGCCGCCGCGTCAGGATCCGTCACGCTGCTGCATATCGTCGGCGTGACCCCGGAAGCAAGAACGCTGGAAGAAGCCTTTGGAACCAACAAGCCCGTTGAAGAATTTGAAGTGTCTCTGGAGGACCTGGCTGCGACGAGGCGCGATATCTGTACGAATAAGGACGATACGGTAGACTTCGTCGCGTTGGGCTGCCCGCATTATTCGATCAATGAAATCGTACGCGTCCACGATTTATTGAAGGGAAGAAAGATCAATCCCGGAACGGCTTTCTGGATCTATGCCAACAGCTACGCCATCAGGCTCGCCGAGAAGATGGGGATCCGCAGGTCCCTGGAAGATTCGGGCGTCGTGATCCGGGCGGAAACCTGCATGATCATTTCTCCGGTTGCCCCTTGGGGCTTTAAAACGCTGATGACGGATTCCGGAAAATGTTCTTACTATGGACCGGCGGAATGCGGGACCGATATTGTCTTTGCAGGCATGGAAGAGTGTGTGGAAGCTGCCGTTTCCGGCAGGCTGCCGAAATGAAGGGGGGGTGAAATCATGAAAACAATAAAAGGAAGAGGCTTGATTGAAGGGACGGCAAAGGGGGAAGCTATCGTTTCGACGCAGCCCTTCGGCTTTTTCGGAGGTGTGGATCCGTCTACCGGGATTATTATCGATAAATGGCATGAATTATACGGACAGAGCATTAAGGGGAAAGTATTTGTTTACCCCGAAGGAAGAGGCTCGACGGTGGGAGCCGCGATCATTCTCGAACTGACGCGCACCGGCTGCGCGCCCGCGGCCATTGTCAACGCGAAGATCGAGACGATCACCGCGGCCGGAGGAGTTATGGCAAAGAAATTCTATAATAAGGATATCCCCATGGTGGACCGTTTGGCCGAGGATCCTGTTTCTGCTATTAAGACGGGAGATATCGTCGAAGTGAACGGTTCCACCGGAGAAGTCAGCATTTATTGAAAGACACGTCAGGCCCCTGCTTCTTAAGGGGCAGGTACCGATTAATTGGACGATTTGAGTATGGTCGGATATATTCTCCTTACCTGTATCCCTACCATAAAAATAGCTTCCTGTGGCTTATTATCTCACAGGAAGCTATTCACTTTTTTTAACGCGCAGTTATTTATTTTTTTTCATAATCCTTGGTGTCGCGGACAGCGTAGCGGTGGCGGCCTGAAACGGCCCCCGTTTCAAAAGAGGGAAAAAATTTTTACCCTTAAAAGTCAAAAAAATTTTACCGGGAGAACAGCTTTGGAAGGAGGAGGCAATATGGATGAACTGCAGGCAAAATCAAAGGCAGTGGGACCAGAAACAGAAACGAAAGCAAAAACAGGCACAGAAACGAAAACAGCAACAGGAACAGTCATGAGCCTGCATTCCATGCATTGCGGCGGCGCGTGCATGTTGAAGCTTCATATGAAAGACGGGAGAGTGTGCAGGATCACTTCCGCCGGAGATATTCCAAGAGAAGGATCACACGATCAGGACGAATCCCTCATGCCGATCCAGCGGCGGGCGTGCCCCATGGGGCTTTCCGAAAAAAGGCGGATATTTGCGCCCGACAGGTTGAAATACCCTTTGAAACAGACCCTTGAGAGAGGGAATATAAGAGGATTTAAACACATTTCCTGGGAGGAAGCCCTTGATACGGTTGCGGAATGGTACCGGGAAATGGAAAAGAGGAAGGAAGAGCTGGGATACCTGCCGGTCTTGGACGAAGGCGGGATTTCGCCTTATCTGGGACCCCATCTCAGGCGGTGGGGAAATTCCTCCTCCGGCAACCTTCAGGCCGCAGCCTTCGGCGCCATCGGAAACTATGCCGCTTTGCAGGGCAATCCGCCTATAGACGCCTTCAATTCCAGATATATCGTGCTGTGGGGAAACGACGCTCCCACCAATTTTCCCTATTATGCCTTTTACCTCATGAAGGCGAAGGAAGCGGGGATCCCTGTAACGGTGGTAGACGCAAGATACACCGATTCCGCCGCCGCCATGGGAACAGGGGACGGAAGCAAGCCGCGTTATATCTGCGTCAGGCCGGCGACCGACGGAGCGCTGCTTGCCGCCATGGCCAATGTGATCTACCGGCGCGATCTGCATGATAAAGAATTCCTGAAGGACTATTGCTTCGGCTTCTTCCCCGGAGATACCGTGGTCAGCCGCTCTCCCGCAAAACATCCCGTAACGGGCGAGCCCTATTTCGGGAAGGCCTTTACCGTGCCGGAGGGGCAATCCTTTGTGGAATACCTTGACGATCTGGAGCGGGAGCACGGCGGCTATGAGGGAGTGCTGAACTGGGCGGAGAAGCTTACCGGCGTGGAAAAAAATGTGATTGAAACCTTTGCGATTGAATATGCGACGGCCAAACCGGCCTTTATTTTTTCAAAATTAACGGGACCGCAAAGAACCCATAACGGGATGTATTTTTCCTGGATGCTCATCGCGATCAGCGCAATGACGGGGAATACCAACAAGCGGGGGGGAGGGTTCGGAGAGGTCCGTTTCGACGACGGCTATTCCGTCCGGATGGATCCGGCGCCGCCTTTTTCCTCGATGGAGCCCTACGCTCCGATCTATTTTCCTTCCTACAGTCTGAACGATGTGATCCTGCATGGCCGGGACGAAAGAACGCCGGACCAGCGGCGGGAGGATGTGCTGGAGATGAACGGGATCGACCTCGGCCCCGGCGCCGGGCTGAAACTGGAAATGTATGTGAGAGGCGCGGGGGAGGGCAACATCTTCAACCAGATCCCGAATATCAACAAGCGGGTCCTGGCCTGGAAAAAGCTCAAGCATGTCGTTGCCTATGAAAGCGCCATGTCGTCCACGGCGGCCTGGTCGGACATCATCCTGCCGTCGGCAGGCAACTTTGAGGTCAGCAGGTTCCAGGGGCAGCTTGCCGCGGACGTCTTTGCCGTAAACGGCCCAATGGATCCCATGTACGAGGCAAAACCGGACTGGTGGATCAACGAGCAGCTTGCGCAAAGGCTGGGAATCCCATACAACCCGAGAGTCCTAAGCGACAGGGAGATCATGAAACGGCAGTGGGAGACGGCCGAAATGCCGAAGGATTATCTGGAGATCGATCCTGAGGCCAAGCTGCCAGGCTTTGAAGAGATCATGAAGACGGGGAACTTCCAGTTGCCGGTCCCAAAGGAAAAGACGGTGATCCAGTTGGCCATGATCGAGCCCGGCGAATTCGACACGGATACCGGCAGGATCAATTTCTATTCCCCTTATTTTGCGGAACGGGGCAGAGCGGTGCTGAAGGTGACAAGAGCGCAGTACGTGAGACCCTGGGAGGGGTACGAGGATGTGCTGGAGGGCGATAAAACCGGCGCTAAGGGCATCGTATATCGATTGCAGTTTATTACGCCTCACGCCATCAACCGGGCGCTGACCACCTACGGAAATGTGCCCGTCCTGGATGAGCAGAAGCCCCACGCCGTAGTGATGCATCCTGACGATGCGGTTTCACGAGACATCCACGACGGGGATACGGTCTATGTCTTCAACGATTTCGGGTGCATTAAGCTGCCAGCGTCCATAAGCCGGAGAGTCCGGCCGGGAGTGGTGAGCATCGGGCAGGGCGTGACGTACCGGCCCAGCATAAAAGAAACCTATGATGCCTTTTTTGACGCGGATGGCGACGGAAAGCCGGAACCGCATATCGTCCCGGTGGATGTGGGCGGTTGCGTGAATACCATAACCGGCGACCGGAACTCCGGCGTGCTGGATCCGCACTTCTGCGGATTGGGCCTCAATGCCGGGGGCGCCCTCTGCGAGGTGAGCAGGGTGAAACCGGGATCCGGGCCTGAGTATGGGGCGGAGTCCGGCGGGGCGCGGTAGGAAGGGTGGTGAACCAATTGGAGCAATGGGGTTTCTATTTCGACCAGACCAGATGCGTGAACTGCAAGGCCTGCGTACTGGCCTGCAAGTCGTGGAATGAGGATAAGCGCGGAGACGCCGGCTTGACGCCGGAGCTTACCTGGCTGGAAACAGGCAGATACGCGGAGCCCGCGGAATACGACAATCTTCCCGGGAGTTCCGGGGAGCAGAATTTCAGGGAATATTCCAAATATCACATGAAGGAGAACTGGCGCAGGGTTTATACCAAAGAGTATGGAAGCAGGCCGCCGGACGTCGATATCCTGAATCTGAGCGTTTCCTGCAATCACTGCCAGGATCCGGCCTGTGTCAGGGCATGTCCCATGGGTCATGTATACAAGGAAGAGGAATACGGGATCGTAACGACGGACCCCGGCAGGACCTGTATTGCCTGCCGGCGCTGCAGGGAGGCATGTCCCTGGGACGGCCCGCAGTATTATGACAACGATCTGGACAAATATGAACAAGGCAACCCAAAACGGCCCCGGATGACCAAATGTGATCTCTGTATCGACCGGATCAAAGAGGGTCTGAAGCCGGCCTGCGTGGCCGCCTGCATCATGCGGGCCCTGGATGCCGGACCTTTGGAAGAGCTGAAGGAACGATACCCGGACTGGACCGATAAGCTGGAGGATTTTCCAGACGGCAGGCTGCCCGAGCTGGGGATCGACACCAAACCCAGCATCATCTTCCGAAAAAAGCGGATCAGGGTTGTGGAGGTTAAGGATGAACATCAATGAAGCCAACGAAATGGGATTCACGGCGCTGATGCTGTCCGCGGAGAGGGGCGAAAAAGAAAAGCTGCAGTCGCTTATCCTGGATGGAGCGGATCTGAACGCTCAAAATCATGATGGCGAAACGGCGCTGATCCTTTCCATCAAAAATGGCGGTGTGGAAATTGCCGGCATCCTGATCGAAAACGGCGCGGATGTAAATCTGGCGGATTACGACTGCAATACGCCGCTGATGTTCGCGGCCCGGAAGGACGGCGACCTTGATACGGCCCGTCTGCTGATCGGGAAGGGCGCCGGGATCAACCAGAAAAACTGTCTGGGCGAGACGCCGCTGCACAAAGCCGCCTACTTCGGCTTGTATGATGTCGCGGAATTGCTGGTTGCCAAAGGCGCCGACGTAAACGGAAAGGACCGGAACGGAGAGACGCCGCTGCACAAGACCTCCTGTTACGGATGGGACGATATCGCGGAATTGCTGCTTTCAGCGGGCGCCGACCCGGACGACCTGAAAAAGACGGGTGGCGCGGCGCGTAAGCGCAGAGACGGTGTGTTTCTTTCAAAGGAGAGCACGGACATAAGGGCCGCCGCGCAAAATTATTACGAGTTTATAAAAGCGTTAAACAAGGCATTATAACGCATCAAAGAAAATTTTCGAATCGGACCGGAGGTTTCTGTTATGGGCACATTACAAGGATTTCTTGATTTTAAGCGCAAAGATTTTGAGTATAAAAGCATAGAAGAAAGACTTGGGAATTATGAAGAATTTTTAATCATGCGGAATGATCCGGAAATAAAGAAGCAGGCCGCCCGCTGCATGGAATGCGAAACTCCTTTCTGTCATGCCCTTGGATGTCCGGTATTCAACCGTATTCCGGAGTGGAACGACCTGGTTTTCAGAAAAGATATTCGGGCCGCCTATGAAAGTCTGATTCTGACGAACAGCTTTCCCGAGTTTACGGGCAGGGTATGTCCCGCGCTGTGTGAAAGCGCCTGCTCTCTTTCCATCAGCCTGGCGCCCGTCACCATCAAGCAGATCGAGCTTTACATCATCGAAAAAGCATTTGAACAGGGCTATGTCAAGCCCGATCCGCCCGCGGAACGAAAAAAGGGAAAGGTGGCGGTGGTCGGCTCGGGGCCGTCCGGGCTTTCCGCTGCACAGACGCTCAACCGCATGGGCTATCAGGTAACCGTCTATGAAAAATACGGCGAGGCCGGGGGCATTATGCGCTTTGGTATCCCGAATTTCAAGCTCCCCAAATGGGTCCTTGACCGGAGGACCGATCTCATGGAAAAGGAAGGGATCGTCTTCCGGACGAATGCTGCGATCGGCAGGGATTTCAGTTTCGATTCCCTTAAAAATAATTATGATGCGACACTTTTGTGCATCGGCGCCGGGACTCCCAGGGATCTGCCTGTGACCGGCAGGGATCTTTCAGGGATCCATTTTGCGCTGGATTATTTAAAGCAGTCCAATGAATTTGTTTCAGGAAAGAAGAAGGAAAACGAAATCATTTCCGCGAAGGGAAAAAAAGTTCTCGTGATCGGGGGCGGCGATACGGGCTCGGATTGCATCGGAACGGCGAACCGGCAGGGAGCGGAAAAGGTAACGCAGGTCGAGATCCTTCCAAGGCCAGAAGAATGGACGAAAAGCTATAATCCTGCCTGGCCGGACTATCCGAATATTCTGCGTACCTCGTCTTCCCACCTGGAAGGCTGTATCCGCGATTTTTCCGTCAGCGCCAGGCAATTCATCTCTCGGGACGGCCGCGTGGCCGGGGCCGAGTGCGTCAGGCTGAAATGGGAAAAGGATGCGAACAATAACAATATATCGAAGGAAATACCGGGCAGTTCTTTTCTTATCGAGGCGGATATGGTAATCTTAGCTATGGGATTTCTGCATGCGGAACATTCCCCGTGGCTTTCCGAAATCGGCATAGAATATGATAGGAGGGGAAATATCAGCACCTCAAACTATCATACGAACATTGACGGCCTGTTCGCCGCAGGCGACGCTTCCACCGGGGCGTCTCTGGTCTGCCGGGGGATTTATCACGGCAGGCAGGCGGCAAAGGCAATCGATGAGTTTTTGACTTAAGAAGGAGAGATACGGTGATTCGCGCAGAAGAAGCAAGAAAGTTGATTTTGGAACATACCTCCGTGCTCGAGAGTGAGGCGCTCCATATTTTGGAATGTCTGGACAGAGTATCTGCAGAGGATATTTACGCCACGGAAAACCTTCCTCCGTTTCATAATTCCGCCATGGATGGCTATGCCGTCATCGCGTCGGCCCTGAAAGGCGCCTCCGTTGATTCTCCGGTTACCTTACAAATAGTGGGAAAGCTGCCGGCGGGTTATACGACGGATAAAAAACTGACGGAATCGGACGCGATAAAAATTATGACTGGGGCGCCCGTGCCGGAAGGCGCAGACGCTGTGATACAGATCGAGGCCACCCGGCAGGAAGGAGAACAGGTAAAGATTTTTCGCGGGCTCAAAAAATGGCAGAATATCAGATTTGCCGGAGAAGACGTGAAAAAAGGACAGCTGGTCATCCCAAAAGGGAAGCTCCTTGGCGCTTCCGACATCGGAATGCTTGCGGCGCTCAACATCGGCAGAGCGGCCGTAATCAGGACGCCGTCGGTAAGCCTGCTTTCCACCGGCGATGAACTGGCGGATATCGGCGAAGAGCTGCTGCCGGGGAAAATCCGGACGATCAGCAATTACAGCTTATACGCGCAATTGGTAAAGCATGGAGCCATCCCTGAAAATCTCGGGATTGCAATCGATACCAAGGAAGAGATCCGGCGAAAACTGGAAGAGGGAAGGGACTGCGATATCCTGATCACTGCCGGCGGAGTATCCGTGGGAGATTATGATCATGTCAGAAGCGTGTTAACCTCCATGGGAATGAAAGAAATCTTCTGGAGAGTAGCGGTAAAGCCGGGCAAGCCCGTGCTGTTCGGCATTCTGGGAAAAACGCTGGTGTTCGGCCTTCCGGGTAATCCCGTTTCCTCCATGGTGGCCTTGAATCAGTTTGTTCTGCCTGCCGTCTACAAAATGCAGGGCAAGAGCAGGATGCCGTGGAAGGAAATGGAAGCCATTATGGAGGGCGACTTTGAAAAGAAGAAAAACGGCCTTCGCTATTTCCTGCGGGCCAGGGCTTCCCTGAGAGACGGAGCGATTTATGTGAAGCCCCTTGACAATCAGAGCAGCGGCTCTTTCAGTTCCATGATATTCAGCAACTGCCTCCTCATAATCCCGGAAGAGGTTTCAAAAATACAGGACGGGGAAAAGGTTCTGATCCAGGTCATGGACGAGATCACGGAATAGAACAAACGGAAGAGAGGGTGTCAACGCAGCCGATTCGAAAGGGGGTCCGACTGTGACGGGGATCATACTTGCAGGCGGGAACAACAGCCGGATGGGAATGAAAAAAGCGTTTCTTTCCGTGAGCGGCGTAAGGATCATCGACCATACGCTGGACGTTTTCAGGGAAATCTTTCAGGAGATCATCATCGTTACGAACACTCCGGCCGATTTTGAAACCTTCGGCGTAAAGGTCGTGACGGATCGCATAAAAGGAAAAGGGCCTCTTGGAGGCTTATATACGGGACTTTCGGAAGCGCGGTTTGAGCGGTGCTTTATCGCCGCGTGCGATATGCCCTTTCTCAATGGGCGGCTGATCAGGTACATGACCGGTATAACAGGGTATGATGTCGTCGTCCCTATGGTCAGGGGGCGGTATGAGCCGCTGTTCGCCTGTTATTCCCGAAAATGTGCCGGGTATGCAATGAAGCAGATCAAAAATGGTAATTTAAAAATAATCGATATTTTCCCCTGGGCCGGCGTCAGGGTTATTGATGAAGATGAAATGAGAAAATTTGACGCGGACCTGGAGTCATTGATCAATATCAATACTCGGGAGGAATTGAGCAGTTTGAGCCACAAGGAAACGTAGGCAGCTGATCAAATTGCATGTGGAATTCGTCTAACTTGGGGGTTGTTATGAATACTAATTGCAATCAATTTAAAAGCATTAAAGAATCCACCAATATTATGATTACAGATGAAAACGGGGTTGCACTGTTCTATGATGTGGCTGATCTTGGCATTCTAAAAACTCTGGGAATGAAACCGAACGAATTGATCGGACGTAAAATAACATCACTTTATGCAAATATTACCGAAGAGACAAGCACAATTATGACGGTCTTAAAAACCGGAATACCCATTATACATAATAAGCAGGATCTGATCTCCAAAAAAGGCAACAAGGTTCATTCTTTCAATTCAACTTATCCCATCATCGAAAATGGTAAAGTAATTGGGGCAATCGAATTTTCCAGATATGTTTATACCAAAGAAACATCAGGCATGCTCGAACAGTATTCCAAGCATAAAATATTCAGAAAGAACAACACCATATATACGATCGACGATATCATAACAGTAAATCCGTCAATGCTGGAAATTAAGGAGAAAATAATAAAACTGGCAAATACGGATTCCTCGGTTTTGATTTACGGTAAAACAGGTACCGGAAAAGAGGTTGTGGCTCAGTCTATTCATAATCTGAGCGAACGGTTCAGCGAGCCGTTCCTTTCCGTCAACTGCGGGGCGATTCCTTCCACCCTGCTGGAAAGCTTATTGTTCGGGACCGAGAAAGGCAGCTTTACCGGATCGGTGGAAGCAAAAGGGATTTTTGAACAGGCGGACGGCGGTACGCTCTTTCTGGATGAGATCAACTCTCTGGACTATCATTTACAGGTAAAAATATTAAAGGCGATTGAAGAAAAAGCGGTAAAAAGGATCGGCGGCAGCAAATATATCCCTTTGGACATCAGGATCATATCGGCCACAAACGAATCCCCCGAAAAGATTGTGGCGGAAAAGAAATTAAGGGACGATCTCTACTATCGCCTGGGTGTTGTTCAGCTGAATATGCCCGACCTGGTGGAAAGGAAGGAAGACATTCCAGGCTTATTGGACTTCTTTGTCAGGCATTTTAACAGCACGATGAATATCCATATTGAAAGCGTTCATCCCGATGTGTTAGAGTGCTTTTACCGATACGGATGGCCGGGCAATATACGGGAATTCAAAAATGCAGTTGAAGCGGCATTTAACAATGTGACGGCTTCACAGATCACATTGGAGGATATCCCCGAAAGGATTCGAAATTACGCACCTTCGGTTTCGCCCGCTCCTTCGGAACGCATGTCGAAGCCTTTAAGGGAAACCCTGGAAGAGTATGAAAGGAAGATCATTCAAGAGGAGTTTTTGATCAGCAACTGTCGGATTGCCGAAACGGCCAGGAGGCTTGGCTTATCCAAGCAGCTGCTGAAGTATAAGATGGAGAAATA
>DATMXY010000054.1:0-4780 GCA_035561275.1 Anaerovoracaceae bacterium
TGCGCAAATTATTATACCTTCAATTTTCTATAAAGCACTATCAGAAAATTGAAGGTATAGAAACAACGCTTAAGCTTGGGTCAAAGAGGCAACGAGGCGAGGACTTAAAACGCCTTGCTATAACTCTCTGGCTAATTCGTATGCATTCCAGATTGCATACATAATATTATTCACCACCCTGGAATCTCCGACGTTGCGCACGGGAATATCCAGTTCTCTTAATTGATCATAAAGCGCATTGTCTTCAGAATATCCGATCGCGGAAATCACGGTATCAGCCGGGAATGAGCGTTCTCCCCCGGGGGTTTCCACAATGACTGCACCTTCTTCAATGCTCTTTACCTTGCTGTCTGTAAGAATATCAACCTTATGATAAGCCAGCAAATCGACCAGCATGTCATGGTTCATATGCGGAAGCGCGCCATGCCCGCCCAGGATCTCTTTCAGAATTTCAACCACAGTAACCTTGGCGCCGTTCTGAGCCAGCCATAAGGCCGTTTCGCATCCGACCAGTCCGCCTCCGATGATCACAACGCTTTGCCCGGCCTTCACCTTTCCCAGAAGAACCTCGTCGGCAGTCGTGACATAATTTTCCGATCCGAATTTGTTTTGTGCCGGTTTTGAGCCGGTTGCCGTGATGATTTCATCCGGATTGTATTCCGGGACATTCTCTTTTGTCACTTCGCAGTTCAGCTTCACGTGCACGCCGAGAAGTTCAAGCTGCCTTTGATACCATTGATTCAACGCCTTGTCATAGCGCTTGAAATGCGGCACGCTGCCCGGAATCAAATGGCCTCCGAGGCTGCCGCTCTTTTCGCAGAGGGTTACGCGGTGGCCCCGTTCCGCAAGCACTCTTGCCGCTTCCATGCCGGCCACGCCTCCGCCGGCAACCAGAACATGCTTCTTTTTTACAGCAGGCTCAATGCCGTATATCTTTTCTCTTCCGGTCGCCGGATTGACCGCGCAGCTCACCGGGCCGTTTGCGACCCTGCCCATGCATCCCTCATGGCAGCCCAGACATGGCCTGATTTCATCCAGCCTGCCCGTGCGCACCTTTTCTGGATAGTACGGGTCGGTGAGGAGCTGACGTCCCAAACCGATGATATCGCAGGAATCCCCTAATGCCTCCAGCGCCATATCGGGATTTTCCATCCTGCCCGCCAGAATAACGGGTACGTTCACATTCTGCTTTACAAGCCTGCCGAACTCCCGATACATTCCGTCTTCAAAATACATCGGCGGATGATTCCAATACCAGGAATCATAGGTTCCGGCATCTACATTCAGCGCGTCATAACCCGCCGCTACAAGGATCTTTGCGGCTTCGATTCCTTCCTCGACGTCTTTGCCCGCCTCTTCATACTCCTCGCCGGGCAGTCCGCCCCGCCGCAATCCCTTCATGCAGCTTTTCAGACTGTAGCGCAGAGTTACAGGGAAGTCGGGGCCGCAAGCCGCTTTGATTCCCTTTACGATATCCGTCGCGACTTTTAAGCGGTTTTCCAGCGACCCGCCGTACTCGTCCGTCCTGCGGTTGAAAAGGGCGATCGCAAACTGGTCAAGAAGATAGCCTTCATGGACCGCATGGATCTCAACGCCGTCGAAACCGGCTTTTTTCGCAATCACCGCCGACATGACGAACTTCTGGATCATGTTCTTGATTTCCTCGACGGTCATCTCTCTGTGTAAGATTCTGGGATCAAACCTGTTTTCGTTCTCAGACGGAGCTATGAATTTGGTGATAAATCCGGGTATGGCGCTTCTGCCCAGACCTCCCGCCAGCTGCACGATGATCTTCGTATCGTAAGCATGGATGCGCTCATTCATCTGATATGCCGCGTGAATAAACGCCATCGGGTTCTGGGTAGGACATGGGAGTCCGCCGGGAGAAAACCCCTCAATATTCAGGTCAACGATGCAAATACCGGTAATGATTAATCCGATGCCCCCCTTCGCCCGTTCCACATAGTAATCCTGGATCCTTTGGTTCATGGCTCCCATCGCGTCAGCGTAGCCGACGGGCCCCATCGGAGCCATCGATAATTTGTTTTTGATTTTCAGCTTTCCTATGCAGGCAGGCTCAAACAATTTTTGATACTTTGTACTCATTTTAATCCCACATCCTTTCAAACCGATTCATTAGACAGCTCAATAGTAGCATTTCGTTATACTTTTATCAAGCGTTTCAGAAATCGCCAAATAAAAAAAAAGAGCGAATCAGAAATCTTTGATTTCTTATTCGCTCATGCTTTGCTTTGCACCCGTTATTTCAGGTATCCGGCATCCGCCAGAAGCTTTAACCCTCTGGCGTATTTGCTTTTATTTTCCGCGGTAAGATGATATTTTTCCGCAAGGGTTTCCCCGATCCGGCGAATATCCTCTTTGTCCCCGGAAAACAGTTCGATTTCCAGTTCGCAAATCGGCAGGGTGCCGAAATCAGTTACGATTTCTCCTTCGTCGACTGCGACTTCACAGATGCTTTTTCCGGTGTCGATCCGCACTCTGCTTCTTAAAAACCTGGTTTCCATGAGGCTGTGAAGAGTTCTTCCCCTGACCAGATCCATCATTTCCCGGCCGGTATCGCTTTCTTTGAAAATTTCCGGGTCCGGCGCGATAAAACACGCCTCGTCTTTAATAGGTACGTTGATTTCTTCCCTCGTATGCAGCCCTTTCACACTGGCTCCGTTCCATTTCAAAGACGCAACGATGCGGGAGCCCTCCATACGAACGCGGAACGCAATGTCATTCCTGGAAAGGACATAGTCGTCGGTATCAAAATAGGCGGCCTTCATGTATACTTTTTCCCTTGAGTCCTTTTCTTCCATACTCAAAAGATACTCGTCCTCCCAGATACTCCTGGCGGTATCCTTATCCTTAATGACATACTTCATTTCTATTTCCATAATTGTCCTATCCTTTACCCTGGCCAATCTGATTGGTTATGAAGCGATTGTGAATTTTATCGTACCACATAAACAATAAAATTACAATCCCAAACCAGTCGATAGCCCGTTGAAATTTTGCAAATTTAATATTCAGCAGCCGTGCCGGGGATAGCCTCGCAAGAAACCGTCCGCACGCGAAAAATCACAAAAATACCGGCTTAAGGGAGACCTCCCTGACACCGGTATTTTTTATGGAAAACTTACTTTTTATTTGATTCAGTTCGCGCTATTTTTTACTTTGCGAGCTTTTCGAGGGCCTTCTCATAAATGTCAAGACCCGCCTCCAGTTGGGCGTCCGTCACGCAAAGCGGACAGAGGAACCGGATGACGTTTCCGTAGGTCCCGGCGCTTTCAAGAAGCAGCCCATGCTGAACGGCCTCGTTTACGATGGCTGTGACGAGATCCGCGTTGGGCTTTTTGGATTCTTTATCCGTAACGAATTCAACGCCCATCATGGCGCCGACGCCTCTGACGTCTCCGATCACATCATATTTTTCTTTCCATTCGTTGAATTTCTTCATGCATTTATCGGCGATCTTCAGAGCTCTTCCGGGATAATCCTCCTTTTCCATCACCTCGATGACCTTTAACGCGGACGCGCATGCGACGGCGTTTCCGCAGTAGGTTCCGCCGATGGTACCGGGCGTCACCGCGTCCATGATCTCGGTGCTTGCGGTCACGGCGGAAAGCGGCAGCCCTCCGGCGATGGATTTTGCGGTGGCCAGGATGTCGGGCGCGCAGCCTGCTTCTTTATAATATTCGGAGGCAAACATCCTTCCGGATCTTGCCCATCCTGTCTGCACTTCGTCGGTGATCATCAGGATCCCGTACTTGTCACAGATGGCCCTTACCGCCTTGACCCATTCCAGAGGCGCGGGAACAAATCCGCCCTCGCCCTGGACCGGTTCAAATACGATTCCGGCCACATACTGGGCAGGAGATGATTCCACAAAGATCTCTTCAATCTTTCCTACATAGTAATCGACGGCTTCCGCCTCGCTCAATCCTGCAGGCCTTCTGTAAATATTGGGGAATTCGGCTCTGTAGATCCCGTCCGGGAACGGGCCCATGCCGACGGCATAGGATTTCTTTGCCGTCATGGTCATGGTCATCAGCGTCCTTCCGTGGAACGCGCCTGTGAAAACGATGATGTTCGGTCTTCCGGTGTAGCTCCTGGCGATCTTGACCGCGTTTTCGTCCGCCTCGGCTCCGCTGTTCACGAACATGGTCTTTTTGGTCTCGCCCCGCACCGGAACGATGCTGTTCATCTTTTCCGCAAGCTCTATGTATCCTTCATGGGTGACGATGTTCATCATGGCATGGAAGTACTTTTCGCTCTGCGTTTTTACCGCGCCGATCAGTTCGGGATTGCTGTACCCGATGTTGAGCACTCCGACCCCACCGATCCAGTCAAGGAAAATATTGCCGTCAACGTCTTCAAACATGGCGCCTTCTCCCCGTGCAATCACGCAGGGATATCCGCATTTGATGGCGTTGGGCATGGCTTTCGCTCTCCGGTCTATGATCTCTTTTGCCTTCGGGCCCGGTAACGGCGTAACGACTTTCGGTAATGCGTCTCTTAACATTTTTTAATCCTCCTCCTTACATGCAGGCGCCCGGCGCTCCCCGCCGGTGCGGCCGGCCGTATATGCCTTTCTGTTTAATTTACGGCTGACTGCCGTCGTCTATTATACAACAACATTTATATAATATACAAAATCCATGCCGAATGAAAGATAAAATTTTGTCCGGATAATCCGCCGATCATTCGCTGATAATCCGCGGTTTTTCGGCTGTTTCCCGCAAGGCCGGGTCCGGCCGGTTATACGAAGTAAGAA
>DATMXY010000055.1:0-3194 GCA_035561275.1 Anaerovoracaceae bacterium
ATACTGTGGGAACATAGTAATCATGGTATATTCTATCTCTGTACGCGTCCGGAAGCGTCTCCTCCTGCCAGACTCTCGACTTCATCGACGGAGACATGATTGAAATCTCCTTCAATGGAATGCTTGAGGCAGCTGGCGGCGACGGCGAACTCAAGGGCGTCTCCCGGCGATTTGCCGCTGAGCAGACCGTATATCAGCCCTGCTCCAAAGCTGTCGCCCCCGCCTACGCGGTCCACGATCTTCATATTATATTCCCTGGACAGGTAAGAGCTGCCGCCGTCATACAGCAGGCCCATCCAGTTATTTTCACTTGCCGAAACAGACGTGCGCAGGGTGATGGCAACCTTGCCGAAACCAAGCTGATCGGAGAGTTCTTTCGCCACATCCTTATAGCCGTCAAAGCTGAGCTTACCCCCGGTAATATCCGAGTCGCCGGCTTCAATGCCGAACACGTCTTTCGCGTCCTCTTCGTTGGCAATGCAGACGTCCACATACCGGCAGAGCCTGCTCATGACCTGTCCGGCCTTCTCCCGGGTCCACAGCTTTTTCCGGTAGTTGAGGTCGCAGGAAACGGTAACGCCTTTCCGCCTGGCTGTAGTACAGGCCTCTTCACAGATATCGGCGATGGGATCGCCCAGCGCGGGTGTGATGCCCGTAAAATGAAACCACGACGCGCCTTCAAGGATGGCGTCCCAGTTGAAATCCGCTCCGGAGGCAGCGGCGATGGAGGAACCGGCCCGGTCGTAAATGACTTTGGACGGGCGCTGGGATGCGCCTTTCTCAAGATAGTAGACGCCCACGCGGCTGCCGCCCCGCGCGATGAAACCGGTGTCTACGCCGTAACGGCGCAGAGAGTTGACGGCGGCCTGGCCGATTTCATGGCTGGGAAGTTTGCTCACGAAAACCGCGTCCAGCCCGTAGTTTGCAAGGGAAATGGCAACGTTGGCCTCGCCGCCGCCGAAGGTGGCGCCGAAGTTTTCCGCCTGAACAAAGCGGTAATAGCCGGCCGGGGCCAGGCGCAGCATGATTTCGCCAAAAGTAACAACCTTTTTTGTCATATGAGGAACCTCCTTCACTTTTGTGCCAGGTGGAAGGCAAAGCCGCAGATCTCATCGCGGAAATAAATCGCTTTTGTAGAGCCGTCGGCGTCTGTCTTACGGCTGTCCTGGCTGAAAGCAAAACCGCGCCGCTCAAAGTAATCGATGGCACGCAATATATAATTGGTTTTAACGCCGATATGACCGTGGGTTCCGTAAACAGGCCCTTTCGTACATTCGAAGGCGGCGCCTGCGAATACCGATGAATTGCCTTCCCGGACAGGGAAACCGAACAAGGTGCAGAGCATCTTGGCGGTATTCATCGCTTCATCGCTGTCGCTGCAGTTGATGCCGATATGGCCGAACTCAAACCCGAGCATGGTTTGCACCGCTTCTGCGGTCAACCGGGTGATCTCCGTGAAATTTTCCCGGGCGATCAGCTCAGGCTTTACCATCCAGCTTCCGCCGCAGGCAAGTACTTTTTTAAAACCCAGGTAGTCGTTGAGGTTCCCGGCGGATATGCCCCCTGTGGGGATAAACCGCAGCATCGGGTAAGGGGCGCTGACCGCCTTGATAAAGGAAATACCGCCGCTTTGCTCCGCAGGGAAAAACTTGACGGCATCCAGACCCAGCGCGATGGCCTGTTCCATTTCGCCGGGGGTGCAAACGCCCGGGACGACAGGCAGGCCGATCTTCAGGCAGTGCCGCACAACTTCAGGATTGAAACCCGGACTCACGATAAATTTGGCTCCGGCGGCCGCGGCCCGGTCGACCTGTTCGGAGGTCAGTACGGTGCCCGCGCCCACCAGGATATCCGGCATTTCCTTTGAGATACGGGAAATCGCCGCTTCTCCTTCGCTGGTGCGGAAGGTGATTTCGGCAACGGGCAGGCCGCCCTCCCTGAGCGCCCGGGCCAGAGGCACGGCGTGGCCGGCATGATCGATGCTGATGACCGGAACGATGCCGTAAGACTCAATGCATTTCAGTACGGTGTCCATATTTTAAGCCTCCTATTTTCACTTCTTTTTTATCTTTTCAACAGCTTCCCAAAGGCCAAGGATGTATGTAGTCCCCAGTGCCCTGTCATAAAGGCCGTATCCCGGACGAGCCTTCTCTCCCCATATCATCCGTCCGTGGTCGGACCTGATATAGCCGTCGAAACCGCTGTCCTGCAGCGCTTTCACTATCTCAAACATATCAAGGTCGCCGTATTCCGTTAAGTGGGCGCTTTCATCAAAATCTCTGGGCGACAGGTGTTTCACATTCCGCAGGTGCATAAAAGGTACGCGTCCCATGCCCGCAAACTCCCTCACCAAGGCTGGAATATCGTTTTCCGTGTTGGCTCCGAGGCTGCCGGTGCACAGGGTCAGTCCGCTGTATTCACTGTTGTTCAGCGACAGGAATTTCCGTATACCTGGCGCGTCCGCCATGAGCTTGGGCAGCCCGAACAGCTGCCACGGCGGGTCGTCGGGGTGGATGCCCATTTTGATATCACACTCCCTGGCGTGCGGGACCACCGCATCCAGAAAGTAGGCCATATTCTCCCAGTACTGCTCGGTGGACATTCCCTGATAGAACTGGATATCCGCCGCCATGGCGTCCAGCCGCTCCGGTTCCCAGCCCGGCATGCTGAAGCTGTGTGATTTGCCGGCCATTTCTCTGGCAATGGACATAGGGTTCATCTGCAGGATTTCCTCGTGACGGTAGGACATCACGTAGCTTCCGTCGTCGTTCTTTTTTGCCACGTCGCTGCGGAGCCAATCCATCACGGGCATAAAATTGTAGCACAGGCACTTTACGCCTACCTGGGCAAGATTATGTATCGTCCTGATATACGCGTCAATATACCTGTCGCGTGTCGGCAGCCCCTTCTTGATGTCCTCGTGTACATTGACGCTTTCGATCACTTCCATTTCAAGTCCGGCGCCATTGATTTCTTTTTTCAAGGATTGTAAGGTATCGATGGGCCAGACTTCTCCTACCGGCACGTTTGGGAGGCATGTCGCCACGCCCGAAACGCCGGGCACCTGTTTGATCTGCCATAACGATACGCTGTCGTCTCCAAAGGGAAACCATCGTATAATCATTTTCATCTAATATTTCTCCATTTTTTATCTTGACTACGAGTGGAGTATTGGCTGCTCCACTAAATACCAT
>DATMXY010000056.1:0-29393 GCA_035561275.1 Anaerovoracaceae bacterium
TCAATGCTCCGAAGTCGGTGGGAATTTTCCTTGCAGCCAGTGTCGGCGATCTTTTTACATATTGCGTTACCGCTTTTCAACTGGCTTTGGCCCATCCGGCAGAGGTTGGGGGATTCAGCGCGTCCTTCGCGGAATTTCTCGCTATCTTTGCCGTTACGCAGGTCCCGCTGGCAGTGATCGAAGGCTTGTTAGCCGTCGTGGTGATGAAGGGCTTGGAGTCATATGCAAGGCCTGAGCTTACAGAACTGAGATATTTCGAAGGAGGTATTGTAAGATGACGAAAAGTGTAAAAACGACGGTTATCATTCTGTTGGCGCTGATCGTTATCATTGCGGTCTCTCCGCTGCTGTTCATCCAGGATTCGGAGTTCGGCGGGGCCGACGGCGCTGCGGAGGAAGCGATTACCACCATCGATCCGGGCTATGAGCCCTGGGCGGAATCCCTGATTGAGCTGCCCGGCGGTGAGACGGAATCTCTGCTGTTCTGCCTCCAGGCGGGCATCGGGGCCGGGATCATCGGATTCGGATTTGGCTATCTCGTAGCCAGGAAAAAATATCAGAAGGGTGAATAATTGATATGATAATAGACAAACTCGCATATTCGTCCAAACTGCGCTATAAAAGCCCGGCTTTAAAGACTTTCTTTGCTGTGGGCAGCCTGCTGATATGCGTAGGTGCGCGTTCGTTTATTGTTTCCCTGATTATTTTCGCAGTAATGGCCGGTCTTGCTGTGTTGTCCAGCAGGATCTCCATTCTGCAATATTTAAAGCTTATGAGCATACCCTTTGGATTCATGGTACTGGGCACCATCGCCATCGTTGTGAATATCACGGAGGCGTCCATGGATCTGCTTTCGGTTCCAATCGGCGCGGGCGGAAAGTATCTCGCGGTCAGTTATTTTTCACTGACCGAGGGGGCGCGGCTTGTGACCGTCGCCCTGGCGTCGGTATCCTGTCTGTACTTTTTGACCCTGACCACGTCAATGCTGGATATCCTTTCGGTATTGCAAAGAATGCGCTGCCCGAAGATCATGATCGAACTGATGATGCTCATTTACCGGTATATCTTCGTTATTCTTGACATGGCCAGCGCAATTACCACATCTCAGAACTGCCGTCTGGGCAATAAGGATTTCATGACCGAACTGCGTTCTGTCGGGCAGATGCTGGCGGTGCTTTTGGTGAGATCTTTAAAAAAAGCGTCGGCGCTTTATGATTCCATGGAATCACGGTGTTATGACGGTGAAATCAAGGTTCTGAGCGAATGTTATCCGGTTGAAACGCGCGAAGCCGCAGGAGTGGCAAGCTTCCTTATACTGATGCTGGCCATAGCCGTCGTCGTCTGAACGAGAGGGAATAAGAGGGATACCGGAAGCGGAAAGGAAGCGGGATGACGCTCAAGGAAGATAGATTAATGAAGAATGATATCATTTTAAAATTGGAAAATTTATGCTATACTTATGAAGATGGTACGGAAGCGCTGAGAGGGATCGATTTAAAGGTAGAGCGGGGAGAAAAACTGGCCGTTATGGGAGCAAACGGGTCAGGAAAATCCACGCTTTTTCTCGCATTGAACGGAATACACAAGCCGACCTCGGGGAGAGTTCTGTTTCATAACGCTCCTGTCGACTATTCCCGGAAAGGTCTGCTGGCGCTGCGGGAGAAGATAGGGATCGTATTTCAGGACCCGGACAATCAGCTTTTTTCTGCCAGCGTTACCCAGGAGATTTCCTTCGGCGCGCTGAACCTTGGCTTGTCTGAAAAGGAAGCCCGGGAGCGCGTGGATAAGGTCATTGAAGAGCTGAATATCACTTCTTTCCGGGAAAAGCCAACTCACTTTTTAAGCGGGGGCCAAAAAAAAAGAGTATCCATTGCCGATATTCTGGTAATGGATCCGGAAATCATCATATTTGACGAGCCGGCTGCCGCTTTGGATCCAAAGCATGCCCGGATGATCGACGAGATCATCGACCGGCTCAGCGAGAAAGGCATCACGGTGATTTTGTCTACTCATGATGTGGACAGGGCGTTTATATGGGCGGACCGGGTCGTTCTTCTCGATGAAGGCGAGGTCGTTTCGGAAGGAACGCCGGATGAAATTTTTATAAATGACGAGATGCTTGCGCGGACCAATCTGGAGAAGCCCACTGTGCTCAGGGTCTTTGAGACATTGTGCGGCGCAGGCATATTGGATAAGGGTTTGCCGGTTCCCCATACTTCCGGAGAACTGGAAAAGTACATCAGAGAGGTGTCTCAATGATGAAGGAAAAGAGAGCAATACTCGCGGCCAGCTTTGGCACAAGCCATGCCGAGACTCTGCAGAAAACCATCGGCGCCATTGAAAGGGATATTGCGGCTGCATATCCGGACTGTGAAATCAGAAGGGCCTTCACCAGCGGCATGATCCTGAAGGTATTGGAAAAGCGGGATGGGATCGTGATCGACAACGTGGCGGAGGCCATGAACCGCCTGGTAAGCGACGGCTTCGATGAGGTGCTGGTTCAGCCCACCCATGTGATTCCCGGAGATGAATACGACGGAATGAAAGTGGATGCGGAGATGTTTGCCGACCGGTTTGACCGGCTCATAATCGGAAAACCCCTCTTATCCCATACGGAAGATTACCGCAGGGTGATCCGTGCCGTCATGGAGCAGTTTCCCGACCTGAACGACCGGGATGCCCTGGTGTTGATGGGTCACGGGACAGAACACTCCATCAACGCCGTTTATGCCGCTCTGGATTACCAGTTTAAGGAGATGGGATATCCCAATGTTTTCATAGGAACTGTCGAGGGCTACCCTGACATTGAAACGGTGCTCAGGCAGGTTGAAGCGTTCCGCCCGGAAAAGGTCGTCATGATGCCGCTGATGGTGGTGGCGGGCGATCATGCCGTAAACGATATGGCCGGAGACGAAGAAGACTCCTGGAAAAGCATTTTCGAAAGGGCAGGCTATAAGGTAAACTGCGTCTTAAAAGGACTCGGAGAATTTCAATCCATCCGGGATATTTATCTGGAGCATATCGCGGATGCGTTATAATAAGTTTAACCTTTTATTGATCGATTTCAAATCCCCGGGAGGCAGGGAGCGATGGAACGGTATGTTTTAAAGGACAACCAAAGGCTGCGGTGCGGCTATACCACCGGGAGCTGCGCCGCGGCGGCGGCGCAGAGGGCTGTCGCCATGGTTTTGGGCGCCGCTTTTTCTCCCGGGGATAAGATCGTGCTGTCTACGCCGAAAGGCGTCCGGCTGGAATTGGACGCTTTGGAAGCGGAAAGCGGAGACGGCTGGGCCAGCTGCGCCGTGAAAAAGGACGCCGGAGACGATCCCGACGCGACAAACGGGATCCTGGTCTATGCCAGGGTAACGAAGGTCGGCCATGAAGAGGAAGCGCCTCAGGACGGTGTGACGGTTCTGCGGAAAGGTTGCCCCGGGATCACCCTGGACGGCGGGACCGGCGTAGGCAGAGTGACGAAACGCGGTCTTTCCTGTCCTGTCGGTGAAGCCGCCATCAATCCGGTACCCAGACAGATGATCTTAGAGCAGGTCGGGGAGGTCTGTGAAGAATTCGACTATAAAGGCGGACTTCATGTGGAGATTTCCGTCCCCGGGGGCGAAGAAATCGCAAGAAGGACTTTCAACCCGCAGCTGGGCGTGCTGGGCGGTATTTCCATCCTTGGGACCAGCGGCATCGTCGAACCCATGAGCGATCAGGCCCTCATCGACACCATCAAGGTCAAAATGGACGTCAGGAAGGCTGAGGGCGCTGAATATCTGGTGATCACTCCTGGGAATTACGGCGAGACATTTTTGAAATCGCATATTCCATTTCCCGATACAGATTCCGTCAAGTGCAGTAACTTTATCGGAGAAGCCCTGGACTATGCCGAATACTCCAAATTCAGGGGCGTGCTGCTGGTCGGCCATATCGGAAAATTTGTCAAGGTGGCTGCCGGTATCATGAATACGCATTCCAGATACGGGGACGCCCGCATGGAAATTATCGGAGCGCATGCCGCGCTGGCAGGAGCTTCCAAAGAAGTCGTCGGGGAGCTTTTAGACTGTGTGACGACGGAGGATGCGGTATCGGTCCTGGATCAGGCCGGAATCAAAGAGCAGACCCTGCAATCGGTTTTATCAAAGTTGGACTATCATATAAAGGAACGCGTCCACCACAGCATGGAAATCGGCGCGGTCATCTTTTCCAATCAGCATGGATACCTGGGAGAGACCGCGGACGCGCCGCTGTTGCGGGAGAAGCTTTTGGAGGGCGCCTGTAAAGCGCAGTCAGTATAAAAGGATAAAGGTGAGACAGAGGATGGAACAGACAGAGAACAACGGCAGTAAAAAAGGAAAACTTTACGGGTTGGGCGTCGGTCCCGGCGATCCGGAGCTGATGACCCTGAAGGCGGTAAGGCTGATCCGGGAAAGCCATGTCGTTGCGGTGCCGTCGTCGGGCCAGGAAACCAATACGGCCCTTGAGATTGCCGGAGGCGCGGTCCCGGAAATCAGAGGAAAAGATCTGCTCGAGATTTCTATGCCTATGACCAGAGATAAAAACAAGCTGAAGGAAAGCCATGACAGAGCGGCGGAGGCGGTGGTCAGAGAGCTGGCAAAAGGAAAAGACGTCGCCTTTCTGACGTTGGGAGATCCATCCATTTATTCGACATACATTTATATCCACGACAAAGTCGCGGCGCTGGGATTCGAAACGGAAATCATCCCGGGGGTTCCGTCCTTCTGTGCCGCCGCGGCCAGACTGAATGAAGGTCTTACGGAGGCTTCGGAAGCGCTGCACATCATACCCGCTTCCTATGACGGGATCGAAGAAGCCCTGGCGCTGAAGGGGACCCGGGTCCTGATGAAATCGGGAAAATCCATCGGAAAGGTGAAATCGATCCTCGCCAATATGGAGAACCCGCCGAAGGTCAAGATGGTGGAGCGCTGCGGAATGCAGGGGGAAAGAGTCTTCCGCCGGCTGGAGGATCTGGATGAAGACGCGGGTTACTTTTCCATCCTGATCGTAAAGGATTGAATAATAGACGCATTACAATAAAACATGAGAGCATTGCAATAAAACATGAGATAATAGGGAGTTATCATGATACATTTTGTTGGGGCAGGTTCGGGAGCTGCGGACCTGATCACGGTGAGGGGACATAAGCTTCTGACGGAAGCCGACGTCATCATTTACGCAGGTTCGCTGGTCAATCCGGAGCACTTGGAAATCGCTAAAAAAGATTGCAAGATATATGACAGCGCGTCCATGACGCTGGAGGAAGTCGTCGCCGTAATGAAGGAAGCGGAGGCCGCCGGGAAAACGACGGTGCGGCTTCATACCGGAGACCCCAGCATTTACGGGGCGATCAGGGAGCAGATGGATTTGCTGGACGGTTTCGGGATAACCTATGATGTGGTGCCCGGCGTGAGTTCCTGCTTTGGGGCCGCCGCGGCGCTGAAAGCTGAATTTACGCTGCCGGACGTATCCCAGACGGTGATCATTACAAGAATGGCGGGAAGAACGCCCGTACCGGAAAAAGAAGAAATTTCCCTGCTGGCGGCCCATCAGGCGACCATGGTGATCTTCCTGAGCACGGGGCTTTTGGAGCCGCTGAAGGAACGGCTGCTTGCCGGAGGGTATCGGAAGGATACGCCGGCGGCCATCGTATATAAAGCGACGTGGCCTGATGAAAAAGTTTTTCGGGGCACGGTGGACACCCTCCCGGAAATAGCTGCGGAAAACGGGATCACGAAAACGGCATTGATCCTTGTCGGCGATTTTCTGGGTGATCAATATGAACGCTCAAAACTTTACGATCCGGCTTTTGCCCACGGATTCCGGGAAGCGAGCAAATAAAATAACCATAAGGCGGTTCCGTAAAGCAGGGCTGCAACCGGGAACGATAATTACGACCGTTATAATATTGTAATCAATACAGGATAAGAAGCGATGACAATCAACAAAAATATGCGCGTCAGAATGGTCGGCATCGACCACAACAAAGCTTCAATTGAATACAGGGAGCTTTTCTCCTTCACGAAAGCAGGTGCAATGGACGCCATGAGGACCTTGAAGGAGAATTACCCTATCGATGGGTGCGTGATCCTTTCGACCTGTAATCGCACAGAACTGTGGATCAGCGCCGAAGGGGGACCCTCTCCCCGCAGGATGCTTTGCGTGCTGAAAGGGGCCGATCCCGACCGTTACAGTGATCTGTTCATCGAAAGGGAAGGGGAAGAGGCGGCCTTGCATCTTCTGGAACTGGCCTGCGGCCTGGACTCCAAAATATTCGGGGAGGACCAGATCATTTCCCAGGTAAGAGAAGCGGTGATCCTGGCAAGAAAGCAGCATTGCACCGACATGGTTCTGGAAAAGGTGTTCCAGACGGCCATCGGCGCCGCGAAGAAGGTCAAGTCCCAGGTGAAGCTTGCCGCGGCCGACGGCTCCACCGCGCTGCAGGTTATCTCGCTGCTGAAGGAAAAACTGGGCAATGTCAGGGGCATTACCTGTCTAATGATCGGAAACGGGAAGATGGGGCAGCTTGTCGGCAGCACGCTGACGGCACAGGGCGCGGTGGTGAAGATGACGCTGCGTAAGGCGATTCACGGAAACCATCCGACGGAGTCGGTCGTTCCGGAAGGCTGCGTTATGATCCCCTATGAAGACAGGATACGGGAATTGGCTTCCTCGAGGGTCGTGATCAGCGCGACGCGAAGCCCTCACTATACCTTGAAAATGAACGAGGTGGAGGGCTGTTTGAATCACGAACCGAGCATCTGGATCGACCTGGCGGTGCCGAGGGACATCGAGCCCGGAATTGGCGCCCTGGATGGGATCACGCTGTTTGATATTGACCATCTTGCAGAGGATGAGAATCGGGAGATAAACGGAAGCAGCCGGGAAGAAGCGATGGAGATCCTGCGGGAATACATGAACGATTTAAATAACTGGTTTGCCTTCCGGGAAAGGATCCCGGAGATACAGGACATCGTAAAGCTGACTGTGGAAGACGTTGCCGGACGGCTGGATCATCCCATCGACGCCATTGAGCTGCAGGAGGATGAGCGAAAACTGATCCGGGCGGAAATTGAACGGGCGGTGGAAAAATCCGTCGGAAAACTGCTCTTCGGTCTGAAGGACACCCTCAGGCATTCACTCTGGAAGGAATGCCTGGACGCGGTATACGAAGCGGCAAATAAGGATACGCTGAAATCATAATCTTGGCAAACCCGTTGAAAAAGACGAGTCAGGTAACCGTCAAATCAACGCGTAATAAAGTAACCGGAGGATAAATGAAGATATATGTGGTGGGCCTGGGCCCCGGCGAATGGAACCAGATGACGGAGAGGGCCGCGGACGCCCTCGAAGAATGCGACGTCATCACAGGCTATGATGTGTATATTGATCTCATAAGGGACAGATTCGGGCATAAAAACCTGATTGCGACGCCGATGAAGCAGGAAGCCGAGCGGTGCCATGCCGCCGTCAGAGAAGCTTTAAAAGGGCAGACGGTGGCCGTGGTATGCAGCGGCGATCCGGGAGTTTACGGCATGGCGGGCCTGATGTACGAAGTGGCGCGGCAATATGACCCCGTTGAAATCGAAGTGGTGCCGGGAATCACGGCCGCCTGCAGCGGCGCCGCCGTCCTGGGAGCCCCGTTGGTCCACGATTTCGCCGTGATCAGCCTGAGCGACCTGCTTACCCCCTGGGAGCTCATCGAAAAAAGAATAGACTGTGCGGCGGCGGCCGACTTTGTGATCTGCTTCTATAACCCTTCCAGCAGGAAGCGGCAGGATCACCTGAAGAAGGCCTGCGAGATCATATTAAAGCATCGCGGGCCGGAAACCATGTGTGGCTTTGTAAGGAATATCGGACGGGATGGCGAAGCGGGAACGGTGCTGACCCTCGGAGAGTTGAAGGAGACACCGGTCGATATGTTTACCACCGTGTTCGTGGGAAATTCGCAGACCAGGGAAATCGGCGGGAAACTGGTAACGCCCAGAGGCTACCCGCAGGACTCGTTTCATAAAGAAGAAGGATGGTAAAATGCCAAATCTACTGGTTTTTGCAGGCACTACAGAAGGAAGAGTGCTGTTGGAAACTGTTTCCCGCGTCATTGACGGCAGCGGGCTGACCGTATATGCCTGTGTAGCGACGGATTACGGCAAAGAAATGCTGCCGGAATGTCTGGAGCATATTCGGATCTGCTCGGGCAGGCTGACGGAGGACGGGATGACCGCGCTTATGATGGAGAAGCAATTTGATCTTGTCATTGACACGACCCATCCGTATGCCGGATTGGTCAGCGAAAACATCAGGGCTGCCAGCAGGCGCGCTGGCTGCAGTTATATCAGAGTACTTCGGTCAAGCGGAATCGACAGGGATATGGATTGTCTGTTTTTCGGGAACCATGAGGCGGCGGCGGAGTATCTGGACCGGGCTGAGGGCAATGTGCTGCTTACCGTTGGAAGCAAGGAACTGTCAAAGTATACGACGATCAAGGATTACCAGAAGAGAATATTTCCAAGGGTACTGCCCATGCCGGGAGTGGTGGAAAGCTGCTATTCCCTGGGGTTTTCAGGCAAGCAGCTGATCTGCATGCAGGGACCTTTCACAGCCGGCTTGAATGCCGCCATGATCAGGCAAATCGACGCCAGCTATATCGTGACCAAAGATTCCGGAGAGGCCGGGGGCTTTTTCGAAAAATACCAGGCCGCTCAGGAAACAGGAGCGGTATTGCTGGTCATCGGCAGGGAAAAAGAAGAGGAAGGAATTCCTATGGAATCCCTGCTCGAATTGTTGGAGAATACTTACCATCTGAAGCTTTTATACCGGACCGGTCATACGGGCATTCCGGAACGGGCCGGTCGTCTACCGGCGGCGCATGAGCCGGATCCAGGGCATTGGTTCCCTTTTTTTACCAATATATCGGAGAAAACTTTCGTGGTAATCGGCGCGGGAAAGATCGCCAGGCGGCGAATAGAAGCGCTCCTGAAATTTGACTGTCGGATCCGGGTAATCGCTTTGGAAGCCCTGCCTGAGGTTACGGCATACGCAGAAGAAAAGAAGCTGGATCTTCGGATCAAGTCCTATGAGCCTTCCGACCTGGAAGGGGCCGATTACGTATTGGCAGCCTCAAACGACAAACAGCTGAATCACAATATCTATAAAAAGTGCAGGGAAGCCAATATCCCCGTGAATACGGCGGACGACAGGGAGAAAAGCGATTTCTATTTTCCGGGGGTCGTCCGGAAGAACGGGGTTACCGTCGGCGTCACGGCGGAGGGCAGAGACCACGGACTTGCCAAAAGAGCCACAAAGGCGATTGCCGGCTGCCTGAACAGGGACCTGCCGGAAGGCCGGGAAAATCGGAACCGGGGAGAATGAGAATGAGAATCAGAATCGGAAGCAGGGAAAGCAAGCTGGCGGTGATCCAGGCGGAAACGATCATGGATCTGATCTGCCGCGGGCATCCTGAGATCGAGCTGGAACTGGTCACCATGAAGACCACGGGAGATATGATCCTGGACCGAAGCCTGGATACGGTTGGGGGCAAGGGCCTTTTTGTAAAAGAGCTTGACCAGGCCCTTCGTGACGGCCGGATCGATATTGCCGTACACAGCCTGAAAGACATGCCCATGGATACGCCGGAGGACCTGCCCTTGCTTGCGTTTTCCAAACGGGAAGACCCCAGGGATGTTCTGGTGCTCCCCATAGGCGCCGGCGGGACGGCCGGTAATGGGGTGGCCGGCGCGGAAACCGTCGTTACCGGGGAAATCGCCGCGGCGATCATATCCGGCGCTGCCAATAAACCAATCGGGAGCTCCAGCGCAAGGAGAAACCTGCAGCTCAGACGGCTGTATGACGGCGTACCGGTTGAGGGCGTAAGGGGCAATGTGCTCACCCGGCTGGCAAAGCTTGACCGCGGTGATTACCGCGCTCTGGTTTTAGCCTCTGCCGGATTGAAGCGCCTCGGCCTGGAGAACCGGATCAGCAGGGTCTTTGAACCTTCGGAGATGATACCGGCCGCGGGGCAGGGCATCATGGCCGTGCAGGGCAGGGCAGGAGAAAATTACGGCTATCTGGATTGTGTAAACGATAAAAATGCGCAAATGGAAGCGGTGACGGAGCGGGCTTTCGTAAGAGCCCTGGACGGAGGCTGCAGCGCCCCCATCGCGGCGTTTGCAGAGACGGAAGGCGGCATAATAAAATTGATGGGACTCTATTATATAGAAGACAAAGACGAATATATTACCGGAACGACTTCCGGCAGGCGGGAGGCTGGAGAAGCCCTCGGTGAAGAGCTGGCCCGCCGGCTGAAAGCTGAGGCTTAAACGCCGAAAAACCGATAAGAATAATGGCGCCGGTAACGAGGTCCGGGCCGATTGGAAAGGATGGAGTTGGCGAATATGGATCAGAAAAAGGGAAAGGTATGGCTGGTAGGAGCGGGGCCCAATGACGCCGGCCTGATGACAGTAAAGGGAAAAGCCGTACTGGAGCAGGCAGAGGTTGTGCTCTATGACCATCTGGTAAGCCAGGGAATCCTCTCAATGATCCCCAGAGACGCCAAATGGATCAACGTGGGGAAGCTTTCCGGAGATCATCCCGTACCACAGCCTGAGATCAATCAGATCCTGGTGGAAGAAGCCCTGAGCGGAAAGCGGGTCGTCAGGCTGAAGGGCGGAGACCCCTTCGTCTTTGGCCGCGGAGGGGAGGAACTGGAGGAAATCCTCAAATACGGGATCCCCTTCGAAGTAGTCCCAGGCGTGACCTCGGCGATTTCCGTGCCTGCATATAACGGGATCCCTGTGACCCACCGGGATTTCTGTTCCTCCCTGCATATCATAACGGGACATACAAAAAACCTGGACCGTGCGGATATCGATTTTCCTTCGCTGGTGAAATTCGGGGGAACGCTGGTGTTCTTAATGGGAGTAGCCTCGATGCCTGTGATCTGCAAAGAATTGACGGAGGCGGGAATGGATCCTGCAACGCCGGCTGCAATGCTGGAAAACGGGACGTCGGCACATCAGAGGAGGGTGGTTTCCGATCTTGGAAACCTTACGGACGCGGCCGCGAAAGCGGAGATCCAGCCCCCCGCCATCATCGTGGTGGGAAAAGTCTGCAGCCTTGCGGAAGAGTTCCATTGGGCGGAAGACCGGCCGCTCGGCAGGCTGAAGATCATGATAACAAGACCAAAGGACAGAAGCTCCTCCCTTGCCGCAAAGCTGCAGGCATACGGGGCAGAGGTCGTGGAAGTCCCGACCATAGAAACGGACAGGATCCTGGAAAACGGCGCTCTGGACGAGGCTCTGAAAAATATTGGAGAGTACCGATGGGTCGCCTTCACCAGCCCCTTTGGAGTGAACGTGTTTTTCCGGCGTCTGCTGGAATTGAAAATAGATATCAGAAGGCTGGAAGGCCTGAAATTTGCCGCCATCGGCTCCGCAACGCAGAAGGCCATTGAAGAAAAAGGCATCCTGGTCGATCTTGTGCCGGAGACCTACGATGGGAAAGCGCTGGGAGAAGCCCTTGCCCGCAGGATACTTGCCGAGGAAGAGCATTCCGGCGAAAGGCAGCTTGTCCTGATCCCGAGGGCAAGGATTGGATCCGGGGAAGTGACCGGACCGCTGGAGGAAGCGGAGCTGCTTTATGAAGACCTCCCTGTTTACGATACCGTCGAAGCAGCGGTCGGCGACGTCGCGTGGTACGACGACTCGTATGATTATGTTGCCTTTACAAGCGCTTCTACGGTAAGGGGCTTTGCCAGGATGGCTAAGGATATCGATTATACGAAGGTAAAGGCGGTCTGTATCGGAGAACAAACAGCGGCGGAGGCCCGGAAATACGGGATGCAGGTATTTATTTCTGAAAAGGCTTCTATCGACAGCATGGTCGATCGTATTCTCACCCTGGCCGGAAAAATATGACGGCCCCAGCCCCGGCCGGCAAAACCGACCGACTGCCGCGGGGAATGGCCTAACGAAAGGACGGTGTGAAATGATCGTTGAAATACTGAATACCGCGGTTCTGCCGTCCATGGTCGCTCTGGCCATCGGATTTGCTCTGGATCTGGCCTTTGGGGATCCGCGCAGGATGCCCCATCCCGTCTGTCTGATCGGGAACATGATCGCGGCGGGAGAAAAGTTCGTCAGAAAAGCGCTGCCGAAAACTCCGGGCGGAGAACTGGCCGGAGGCGCTGTCCTTGTTGTTTTTGTCGCCGCAGTTTGTACCGCGGTACCTTTTGTGATCCTGTGGGCGGCGGGAGAGCTCCATATCCTGTTGCGGATCGGCCTGGAAGCGCTGATGTGCTGGCAGATCCTGGCGGTGAAGTCATTGAAAACCGAAAGCATGAAGGTCTACCGCGAACTGGTCCGGGAAGACCTGGAAGGCGCCAGGAAATCGGTGGCGATGATCGTGGGGCGCGACGTCCAAAACCTGAGTATGGAGCAGGTGACGAAAGCCGCGGTGGAAACGGTGGCGGAAAACACCTCCGACGGCACGGTGGCGCCACTGCTGTTCATGGCTTTCGGCGGCGCGCCGCTGGGATTTTTCTATAAAGCGGTCAATACCATGGATTCCATGATCGGATATAAAAACGACCGTTACTTATATTTTGGAAGATTTGCCGCAAGGCTTGACGATATCGTAAATTACATCCCGGCGAGAGTTTCCGCTTACCTGATGATCCTTGCGTCGCGCATCCTGAAGCTGGATTATCGGAATGCGTACCGGATTTTCAAACGGGACCGGTATAACCATGCCAGTCCAAACAGCGCGCAGACAGAGTCCGTCTGCGCAGGGGCGCTGGATATCCAGCTTGCCGGAGACGCCTATTATTTCGGTAAGCTGTACCCGAAGAAAACCATAGGGGATCCGTTGCGGCCCATTGCCTATGACGATATCTGCCTGGCAAACCGCTTGCTTTACGGAACCGCTTACCTGGCCTTGTCTTTGTGCATCATCGGCATGGGGGTCGCAGCATGGATTATTTAAAGGATAAAAGCAAATTACAAACAAACCGTCCGGGAAAGCTGATCCACGGGGGGGATATTTATTCCGCGAAAGAACGGCTCAGCAGGCTGGAGAATCCCCCGCAGATCCTGGATTTTTCAGCCAATATCAACCCGCTGGGCCTGCCGGAAGGAGTAAAACAGGCCATCAGGGATTCTGTGGGAGCCTTTGACATCTATCCCGACCCCCTCTGCAGGGAGTTGATCACAGCCCTTTCAGAGTACGAGGGAGTGCCTGCGGAGTGGCTGCTCTGCGGAAACGGAGCGGCTGACCTGATCTACCGGACGGCGTACGCGGTCAGGCCGAAAAAAGCCATGATCCTTGCGCCCACCTTTGCGGAATACGAGGAAGCGCTGCATGCGGTATCCTGCAGGGTGACGCGCTACGAGCTCAGCGAAAAAAACGGCTTTCAGGTCGGGGAAGGATTGCCGGATGCGCTGGAAGAGGATCTGGACATGCTGTTTTTATGCAATCCTAACAATCCTACCGGACAGCTGATGACAAAGGAGCTTCTGCACAAAACCGTGCGCCGTTGCAAAGCTCTGGGGATCCTCCTGTTTCTGGACGAGTGCTTCAACGAATTTCTGGATGAGCCCGGCGAGTATACGGCAAAGGGATTGCTGGAAGATTTTGATAACCTAATCATATTAAAAGCGTTTACGAAACTATATGCTATGGCCGGGATCCGGCTCGGGCACTGTATTTCAGCCAATACGGAACTCCTGGAAAGGATCCGTACGGCAGGCCAGCCCTGGAGTGTATCCGCTCCGGCGCAGACCGCGGGGATCAGAGCAATGCAGGAAACGAATTACCTTGTCAATACGAAGGATCTGATCCGGGAGGAACGGGACTATCTCATACCGAACCTGAAGGCGCTTGGCATTACCGTCATCGCTTCCAATGCCAACTATATTTTTGTCAACGATCCCCGTTCCGCAGAAACGCCCCTGCATGAAGCCCTGTTTAAAAAGGGGATCCTGATCCGGAACTGCGATAATTATGCCGGACTGGGCCCGGGCTATTACAGGATCTGCATCAGGCAGCATGATGACAATGTGAAACTGATCGAGGCGATAAAGGAGGTTAACCCATGGCAAAAGCAATCATGATACAGGGGACCATGTCCAACGCAGGAAAAAGCCTGATCGCGGCGGGGCTCTGCCGGATCTTCAGGCAGGACGGATACCGGGTCGCGCCCTTTAAGGCGCAGAATATGGCGCTGAATTCCTTTATCACAAAGGAGGGCCTGGAAATGGGCAGGGCCCAGGTGGTGCAGGCGGAGGCCGCAGGGATCGAACCGTCGGTGCTCATGAATCCGGTGCTCCTGAAGCCTACCAACGACACGAGCTCCCAGGTGATCGTAAACGGGGAAGTCTACGCCAACATGAGCGCCCGGGAATATTATCAGCGTAAGCGGGAGATCGTCCCTGCGATCATGAAAGCGTACGGGGAACTCGACGCCAAATATGACATCGTCGTGCTGGAAGGGGCGGGCAGCCCTGCGGAGATCAACCTGAAGGAAAACGATATTGTAAACATGCATATGGCGAAATTGGCGAAAGCCCCGGTGCTTCTGGCCGGAGATATCGACCGGGGAGGCGTCTTTGCTTCTCTGGCGGGGACCATGATGCTCTTTGACGAATCGGAACGCGCCATGGTGAAAGGGATCCTGATCAACAAGTTCCGCGGGGACAAGGCCATCCTGCAGCCTGGACTTGATATGCTTGAGGAACTTGTTCACGTACCGACCCTGGGAGTGATCCCTTATCTTCATGTGGATATCGACGACGAGGACAGCCTGACGGAGCGCTTCCATAGAAAAGGTTCGGTTGGCCTCATCGACATCGCCGTGATCCGGCTGCCGAGGATTTCAAACTTTACCGATTTCAATGTATTGGAATATGTGCCGGGGGTGACGCTGCGCTATGTGAAATCCGCCGCGGAGCTGAAAAATCCCGACCTCGTCATTATACCCGGGACGAAAAACACCATGGAGGATTTGCTCTGGATGCGCCAGAACGGGCTGGAAGCTTCCATCTTAAAGCATGCCGCCGAAAATAAGCCGGTATTCGGCGTCTGCGGCGGCTATCAGATGCTGGGCGTGGAGCTTTCGGATCCCTACGGCGTGGAAGCCGGCGGAACCATCGCAGGTATGGGACTTCTTCCTGTCAGAACGGTGTTTGAAAGGGAAAAGACGAGAACGCAGATAAAAGGCAGGTTCCAATCGGGGCTTTCCGGCTTGCTCAGGGGCTTGTCCGGAGTGGAAATCGAAGGTTACGAGATCCACATGGGGCAGACGCAGCTCCTGGTTAGAACGGAGGGAATACCGGATAGACCGGGAGCATCATCGGAAGTTGTTCCGGAAGCACCCGTCGGGGATCTGGCCGTTCTGGAAGAGATATCGGGCAAACCGGCTTCGGAAGCGGTAGGCATGTGCCGAGGAAACATCTACGGCTCGTATATCCACGGGATCTTTGACAAGGAAGACGTGGCAAAGACTCTCGCCGCCGCCCTTTGTCAGGCAAAGGGCCTGGAGCTTGGGGAAATCGCCGGACTGAACGTACAGAAGTACAAGGAGCAGCAGTACGACCTGCTGGCGCAAGGCATACGGGAAAATATCAACATGGAGTTATTATATCAGATCCTTGAAAAGGGCGTCTGATCATTGGAAGGGCGTTTGTTATGGTGAAAAACAATGGTCTGATCCATGTATATTACGGAGATGGGAAAGGGAAAACCACGGCGGCGCTGGGCCTGGCCGTCCGCGCCCTGGGTTCCGGCCTTCGGGTGGTTTTCGTACAGTTTATGAAAAACCAGGCTACCGGAGAGCTTTCCATTTTGAACGGTCTGCCGGGCGTCACGGTGCTGCGGGGAAAAGAGGGAAGCGGATTTTCCTTTTCCATGACCGAAGAGGAAAAGGAAAAAACCAGACTCCTGCATAATGAAAATTTAAAAGCCGCTCTTGCTCTTGCGGCTTCTGAAAATTATGATATGCTGATTTTAGATGAGGCTGTCGGCGCCTATGACAGAGACCTCATTGACAGGACGATGCTGGAAGAATTTGTCCGAACAAAACCGGAGCGCCTGGAACTTGTCCTGACGGGAAGAAATCCGGCGCAGTGGATGATCGGCTGCGCGGATTACGCATCCGAGATCAGAAAGATCAAACATCCCTATGACGAAGGGATCCCGGCCAGAGTCGGGATTGAAAAGTGAAATTGAACATAAGAGCTGGCTTCTGCCGGCTCCGGAGGATAAATGATGAAGGTGAAACTACAGAATGTACTGCCGGAGGAAATTGAAAAGCGAAGTTTTGAAATCATCGGACAGGAGCTTGGAGCGATAGAACTGGATCCAATGGAAGAGCCGGTGATCAAGCGGGTGATCCATACCACCGCCGACTTCGAGTATGTTAAGAACCTGAAATTTTCCGCGGACGCGGTTGCAAAGGGGATCGAAGCGCTGAAAAACGGCGCGGTGATCGTCACGGATACCCAGATGGCCCGGGCCGGGATCAACAAAAGCGTCCTGGAAGCGCTGGGCGGGGAAGCTCTCTGCTTTATGTCCGACGGAGATGTCGCCGCCGCGGCAAAGACCAACGGTACGACGCGGGCGACCGCCAGCATGGACAAGGCTGCGGCCTTGGAAAAACCGGTTATTTTTGCCGTCGGAAACGCGCCTACGGCACTGGTGCGCATCTATGAACTGGTCCGGGAAGGCAGTCTGAAACCGGAACTCATCATCGGAGTCCCCGTAGGCTTTGTCAACGTGGTGGAGTCGAAAGAACTCATTATGGAACTGGACGTCCCCCATATTGTTGCCAGGGGAAGAAAAGGCGGGAGCAACGTAGCCGCGGCCATCTGCAACGCGCTGCTGTACCAGTGTGCCCCCAGGCCGTAGGCGGCATAGAATGCAGGTCTGACTGCGGTAGTTTTACAAAGCCATAATCATTAAGAGGCATATTAGAGGTATATTAATTATGAAGGCTGCTTTGATTTCGTTTACCGGAGAAGGAGCAAACACATGCGGTAAAATAGAGGCCGGGTTGACTGCGAGAGGCTGGGAATGCAGCTCTTTGCCGCTGAAAGGGAGCCTGGATGAATGGACCGCGGCAGCCTTTTCCGGCAGCGACGCGCTGATTTTCGTCGGAGCATGCGGCATCGCAGTGCGGGCCATCGCACCGCATATCAGGGATAAGACTGTCGATCCCGCCGTTGTGGCCGTGGATGAAAAGGGGAAGTACGCGATCCCTCTGCTTTCTGGCCACCTTGGAGGCGCTAACGACCTTGCACGGGAAATCGCGGGCGTCATCGGCGCGGAGCCGGTTATCACAACCGCCACCGACCTGAACCAGCGGTTCGCCGTAGACGTTTGGGCAAAAAGGAACCGGCTTCAGATTGAAGACATGAAATTTGTGAAGGAAATCTCGGCGGCGATTCTGAAGGGAGAGGCCGTCGGCGTATCCAGTGACGCTCCCATAGAGGGGGATCTGCCGGAGGGACTGCGGTATTTTCCGGACAGTGAGACGCTTCGTAAAAAACAGGAGAATGCCGGAACTGTTCAGTCAACCGGCGGAGTCACGACTGTTGCCGGCATCCCGAAAATCGGTTTCCGGATATCCGTAGATGAAAGAGACTGCCCCTTTGAAAAGACTCTGCGACTGATCCCGCGTACGGTGACGGTCGGAATCGGCTGCAGAAAGGGGATTTCCCCGGCAGCTGTTGAAGGTTTGCTGGATAAGGTATTGAAACAAAACAAGCTTTCGGTGAAATCCATTGAGAAGATATGCACCATCGATATCAAAAAAGAAGAAGTGGCACTGAAGCTGCTTGCGGCAACGCTGGGCGTACCGCTTCAGGTTTTTTCCGCAGAGGAGCTGGAGCAATTGCCAGGTGAATTCGCTTCTTCCGAATTTGTGAGTCGGATCACCGGAGTGGATAACATATGTGAAAGAGCGGCCGTGCTGGGAAGCCGGGGAGAGCTGATTGCCGGGAAACAGGCGCTGAATGGAGTCACCGTCGCACTGGCCGTAAGAAAGGAAGGATATACATGGAAGGAATCATAAGACCGAGAAGGCTGAGAATGGATGGCAGGACCAGAGAACTGGTCAGAGAGACGAGAATCGGAAAGAAATCCCTGATTTACCCCATCTTTGTGGAAGAAGGAAAAGGGATCATAAAGGAAATTGAAGCGATGCCCGGGCAGATGCGGTACAGTCCCGACACGCTGCCTTACCGGCTGGAAGAGATTGCAAAAGCCGGGGTCACCAACTTCCTGTTCTTCGGGATTCCGGAGCATAAGGACGAAGTGGGAAGCCAGGCCTACGCGGAAAACGGGATCATCCAGCAGGCGCTGAGAGCCGCGAAAAAGGAGTTTCCTGAGTTCTACTATATCGGAGACGTCTGCATGTGCGAATATACCTCCCACGGCCACTGCGGGATCATGAAAGGGGACAGCGTCGACAACGACAAGACCCTGCCGCTGCTCGCAAAGACCGCGTTGTCCCAGGTGATCGCGGGAGCGGACATGGTGGCGCCGTCTGATATGATGGATTTCCGGGTCAAGGCCATCCGAGAAGAGCTGGATGCGGCGGGTTACATCGATACTCCCATCATGTCCTATGCCGCCAAATATGCCTCCGCGTTTTACGGCCCGTTCCGCGAGGCGGCAGGCTCCAGCAATTTTAAAGGCAACAGAAAGACGTACCAGATGGATTATCATAACCGGAAAGAGGCGTTCAAGGAGACTTTCCTTGACCTGGAGGAAGGCGCCGACATCGTCATGGTGAAACCTGCCATTTCCTATCTGGATATCATCCGGGAGGTTTCCGAGCGGGTGGCGGTCCCCACGGCGGCTTACAGCGTCAGCGGGGAATACGCCATGATCAAGGCGGCCGCGATGGCGGGCATGGTGGACGAACTGTCCATCGTCGCGGAAACCACGGTGGCCATTTACCGCGCGGGCGCGGATATCCTGATCACATACTTTGCCAAGGAAATCGCTGAAATGTTGGACGAAGGGAGAATCGGATAATGGGCAAGGATGCTGTCAAATCAATCAAACTGTTTGCGGAAGCGCAGAAATATATCCCGGGAGGCGTGAACAGCCCGGCGAGGGCGTTCAGGGCCGTGTCCGGGACGCCGAGATTCATCGAAAAGGCCGACGGCGCCTATATCTATGACGTCGATGGAAACCGGTACATCGATTATATCGGCTCCTGGGGGCCGATGATCCTGGGAAGCAACCACCCGGCGGTATTGAAGGCGGTCCGGGAGGCCGTCGGAAAAGGCCTGAGCTATGGCGCCGCCACGGAAGCGGAAGTGACCATGGCAAAGCTGGTCTGTGAACTGGTGCCTTCCGTCGAGATGGTCAGGATGGTGAATTCCGGGACGGAAGCTACCATGAGCGCGCTGCGCACGGCAAGGGGCTTCACCGGAAGAAACAAGATCATCAAATTTGAAGGCTGCTATCACGGGCACAGCGATTCCCTGCTGGTAAAAGCTGGCTCCGGTCTGATGACCAACGGGGTCCCGGACAGCGCCGGCGTTCCGGCAGGCTGCGCTTCAGATACGCTGACAGCCAGCTATAACGATTTTGACAGCGTGGAGAGGCTGTTCGAAGAAAATAAAGGGGAAATCGCGGCGCTGATCATCGAGCCCATCGCGGCAAATATGGGCGTAGTCCTTCCCGATCCCGAATTTTTAAAGAAAATCAGAGAGATCTGTAACGTTTATAAAACGGTGCTCATTGCGGATGAAGTCATTACCGGCTTCCGGATGGGCCTGGACGGGGCCCAGGGGCTGCTGGGCCTGAAACCCGACATGTCTGCCTTCGGCAAGATCATCGGCGGAGGGATGCCGGTGGGCGCCTACGGCGGACGGCGCGAGATCATGGAAATGGTGGCGCCCCTTGGGCCGGTCTATCAGGCCGGGACCCTGAGCGGAAATCCCGTCGCCATGGCGGCCGGGATCGCGCAGCTGACAGAGCTGAAGAACCATCCGGAGATCTATGCCCGTATCAATGAGCTGGGCGCGACGCTTTTCAACGGCCTGAAGGAGATCGCCGCTGCAGCGAAAGCAGACTGCGTCGTGAATCATATCGGCTCCATCGGATCCATGTTCTTCACCGGCAATCCGGTTACAGATTACGCGTCCGCGAAAAAATCCGACACGGCGGCCTACGCCGATTATTTCAGACATATGCTCAACGGCGGCGTTTACATTGCGCCGGCTCAGTTTGAAGCCATGTTTGTATCAAACGCCCACAGTGAGCAGGATATACGGGATACCCTGGAATGCGCCGCGAAGTTCTTCGGGGTATAAAGGAATTCAGGAGAACGGTATGAAGAAAATTTTCCTCATCGGAATCGGAATGGGAAACACCGAAACCCTGACAGAGCAGGGGAGAAAGGCCGTTGAAGCCAGCGATCTGCTCATTGGTGCGGAACGGATGACGAGCGCCTTTCCACACTACCAGGGCGGGATCTGTCATGCGATTTCCCCGGAAAAGATCATGGATGCGATTATGGAGCATCCATCCTGTCAGGCTGTGGCAGTGGTCTTCTCCGGCGATGTGGGCTTTTACAGCGGAGCCAAAAAGCTGAGTCAGGCCATCGAAGAGCGGAAGTGGAACGAGTATGAGACCGAATTCATTCCTGGGATCAGTTCGCTGCAGTATTTCTGTGCGAAGCTTAAGCTTCCCTGGGAGGATGCAAAAGTTGTGAGTCTCCACGGAAGGGAAGATAATATCATAGGCGCCGTCCGGAACTATAAAAAGGTTTTTTTCCTGACCGGCGGCGGTTATACGGTTCACGAGGTATGCAAGACTCTTTCGGAGAACGGTCTTGCGGGAGCCGTCGTCCATGTGGGGGAACGGCTTTCATACCCGGACGAACGGATCAGGACAGGAACCGCGGAAAGCATGGCCGGGGATGATTTCGACGCCCTCGCCGTGATGCTGGTTGAAAATGAAAAAATCATACGGCGTAACATCGTCACCCATGGCCTCGGAGATGAACTGTTCCTGCGCGGGCAGGTCCCGATGACGAAAAGCGAAATCCGCAGCATTTCCTTATCGAAGCTTCAGCTTAGGCCGGGAGATGTAGTCTATGATATCGGGGCAGGGACCGGTTCGGTATCGGTGGAGATGGCCCTTCAGGCATACGAAGGCAGCGTCTATGCCGTGGAATTCGATGAAGAGGCACTGGGGCTGATCCGTCAGAACGCGGAAAAATTCAGGGCCTGGAACATCAGGGCGGTGGCGGGAAAAGCGCCGGAGGCCCTGGTTGACCTCCCTGTACCGGACCGCGCTTTCATCGGCGGCTCAAAGGGAAATCTGGCCGGGATCCTGGAACTCCTGGCAGACAAGAATCCTCGAATCCGCGTGGTGGTCAATGCCATTACCATTGAGACGATGGCGGAGGCTGTAAGCCAGTTCCAAAGACTGGGCTTTGAGGATATGGACATCGTTCAGATCTTCGCGGCGCGCGGAAAGGCTGCCGGAAACAGCCACATGATGCAGGGGCAGAATCCGGTATTCATCATCAGCGGGGAACTGAAAAACGGTTGTTAACCGGCTTTTGTCCTGAACGGTCATATTTTAACTGACCGGTCGAATATATATGTGAAACGGAGAAAAAGAATGGGACCGGATATCGGTATGGAACAAAAGAACATTCCGAGGATCATGATCGCGGCGGCGTCCAGCGGGAGCGGCAAAACCACCGTGACCTGCGGCCTGCTTCAGGCCTTTCTGAACCGGGGATTGAGACTTGCGTCCTTTAAATGCGGTCCCGACTATATTGATCCCATGTTCCATACGGAGGTATTAGGAGTCAAATCCAGAAATCTGGATCTGTTTTTTACCGATGAGAACACTGCAAAATACTTATTGGTGAAAAATGCCGGGACTGCCGGGTTGACTGGTGAGGCCGGCAATGCCGGAGCAGCCGGTTTGGCGGTTATGGAAGGGGTAATGGGCTATTACGACGGACTGGCGGGGAAATCCACCGACTGCAGCTCTTATGACCTGGTCCGGAAAACACAGACGCCGGTCATCCTGATCGCGGACTGTAAAGGAGTTTCCGTCTCCGCTGCAGCCCTGATCAAGGGGTTTTTAGAATTGCGGCAGGATCACGGGATCAAAGGAGTGATCCTCAACCGGATCTCGCCGGCGATTTACGATGAGATAAAAAGCTTCATTGAAAAAGAGCTTTCTATAGAGGTCCTGGGATATTTACCGGAGATGGCCGACTGCCGGCTGGAAAGCCGCCACCTTGGTCTGGTGACGGCAAGGGAGATCGGCAATCTCAGGGAGATCATATCAAAACTGGCCGTTCAGATGGAAGCAACCGTCGATCTCGACCGGATCCTTGCCGTCGCGGAGGAGGCGACCGCCATCGGCTTTCAGATAGCGGGAGAAGTAAAAAAAGTTAAGGAATACGCGTCTGAAGAAAAGCCGGCGGAACCGCCCGTAAAGATTGCGGTTGCCATGGATAAAGCCTTCTGTTTTTATTATCAGGATAACCTCGATCTGCTGGAAGAGCTGGGCGCCGAGATCGTACCCTTCAGCCCGCTGGAGGATGAGGAACTGCCGGTAAGAATCTGCGGACTGATCCTGGGCGGGGGCTATCCGGAACTTTATCTGAAGCGGCTGTCTGAAAACAAAGCGATGCTGAAAAGCATAAAGGATGTGATTGACCGCGGAATTCCCTGTATTGCGGAATGCGGCGGATTCATGTACCTCCATCAATGGGTGAGAGACCGGGAGGGAAAGCGGTATGAAATGGCGGGCGTCATTCCCGGAGAGAGCGTCCCGATGCGGAAGCTTACCCGGTTTGGCTATATCACACTTACGGCTTTGGAGGACAATCTGTTATGCCGGAAAGGAACCATACTGAAAGGCCATGAGTTCCATTACTGGGACAGCACCAATACGGGCAGCGGCTTTCATGCGCAAAAACCGCTCCGGGAAACCGGCTGGGATTGTATCATTACGAAGGGAAACCTGTGGGCAGGCTACCCGCATATTCATTTCTATTCAAATATTGAAGCCGCCGCTGAATTTATCAGGGAAGTCAGAAATTATCAGGAAATTATGAGGGGATAAAACCAATGAAAGAAAAAGAGCTGTTTGAATTGATCAATACCGTCGGCGATCTGGACCGGGAAGCCATGAAGGAGGCGAGAAGGAGGGAGGATTCCCTCGCAAAGCCGCCGGGCAGCCTGGGCCGCCTTGAGGATATCGCCGTTCAGCTTTCCGGAATCAGCGGCAATCTACATAACAGCGCCGACAAATCCTGCGTCGCCGTCATGTGCTCCGACAACGGCGTCGTGGAAGAGGGCGTGTCCTCCGCGCCGCAGTTTGTCACGCTGGCGCAGACCATCAACTTTACCAGGAGGCTGACGGGGGTCGGCACTCTGGCGAAATATTTTGATTCGGATCTGCTCGTGGTGGATCTGGGAATCAACGCGGACCTGCCGAAGGAACTGCTCGTGAAGGAAGCCCTGGAAACGGCAGGCGCGGAAACCAGGGTCACCAATAAAATCGTCGACAGAAAAATAAGAAAGAGCACCTATAATCTTGCAAAGGAACCGGCGATGAGCCGGGAGGAAGCCGTGGAGGCAATCGGCGTCGGGATCGAAATGGCGTGTGAGATCAAAAAAGCGGGATATACTATTTTTGGAATCGGTGAAATGGGGATCGGAAACACGACCACCAGCTCGGCGATCCTGTCCGCGCTCACCGGTCTTCCCGCGTTGGAAACGGTTGGAAAAGGCGGAGGGATCACCGACCGGAGCTTTGCCCGCAAAAAGGAGATTATTGACAACGTCGCGGAACGGTATGGATACCGTGGGCAGGCTGATCTGGACGTCATCGATATATTGGCGAAGGTAGGGGGCTTCGATGTGGCGGCGATGGCGGGAGCCTTCCTGGGGGCGGCGATTTACAGGCTGCCGGTCGTTATCGACGGTTTTATATCGGTGGTTGCGGCGCTTACGGCAATGAGGATCGCACCGCTGGCGAAGGAATATATGATCGCGTCCCATTTGTCGAAGGAGCAGGGGTACAGCCGTGCAATGAGCGTGCTCGGACTGCCGCCCATGTTGAATCTCGATCTGCGCCTTGGGGAAGGGAGCGGCTGCCCGCTTGCGTTTCAGATCATTCGCGGCGCATGCGCGATCATGAACGATATGGCGACTTTTGCCGAGGCTGAAATCAATGATGATTATCTGGAGGAAATCCGAAAGCTGGACTTTTAGCCGTGCGGGATTTCCGGGTTTTACCTTGTAAACTGAGGGTAGGGAAAGGAGAATAATATTATGGGGAAACTGATAAACGCCTATATTATACCGCATCCTCCGATCATCGTACCGGGGATAGGCCGGGGCAGGGAAAAGCAGGCGAGCGGGACTGTTGAAGCGGTAAAACGCGCGGCAAGGGAAATCGGGAAAGACAAGCCGACGACGATCATCCTCTCGACGCCGCATGCTCCGTGCTTCAGAGATTATGTCTATATCGCGGATTCTGAGATTCTTGAAGGAGATTTCGCGGCGTTCGGCCACCCGGATATTAAGTTCTGGTGTCAAAACAATAAGGAACTTGCTTCCCTGATCGCTGAAAAAGCGGAACTTGCCGGCATAAGCGCAGGAGGGCTCGGAGAATCACAAAAAAGACAGCTTGGCATCAGCGATCGGCTCGATCACGGTTCGCTGGTGCCTCTTTGCTTCATAGAAAAAGAGGTGGAGAAATTTCGCCTTGTCTGTGTTTCAACGCCGTTCCTGCCCTTCCGGGTGCTGTATGAGTTCGGGAAGTGCATACGGGCTGCTGTTGAGGCGTCCGATGAAAGGGTCGTCTATGTCGCCAGCGCGGACCTCTCACACCGGCTTACCCGGGACGCCCCGTCCGGATATCATTCGAAAGGCCCCGAGTATGACGCATACCTGATCGACAAGGTGCGTACCGCCGACGTGGAGGGCCTTCTCAAAACGGACGAAGGCTTTTTAGAAAAGGCCGGGGAATGCGGCACGCGCTCAATTATAATGATGTTCGGAGCACTCCACGGCAGGAGATTGGATCCTGAAGTGTATTCCTACGAGGGACCCTACGGCGTAGGGTATATGATTGCGAAGATCAGTTCCGGCGACATTGAAGCCGGCAAGGCAGGGAGTGGAAGCGCTGAAAAAAACAGCAAGGCCGGGAGTGGAAACGCTGAAAACAGCAAGGCCGGGAATGCTGATGCCAGCAGCGGCATTGATTCGGAGAGCGACTTTGTGAGACTTGCTCGGGAAACGCTGGAGACCTATGTACGGGAGGGCAACAAAATCAACGTGCCGCAATGGGTGACACAGGAATTTAAAACAAAACGCGCCGGCGTTTTTGTATCGCTGAAAAAGAAAGGCGAGTTAAGGGGTTGTATCGGGACCATCGGGCCCGTGCGGGTCAATATTGCGGAAGAGATCATCAATAACGCCATCAGCGCGGGGGCTCAGGATCCGCGGTTTCCGGCGGTAAAAGAGAAAGAACTGAAAGACCTGGTCTATTCCGTCGACGTTCTGGGAGCTCCGGAGAAGATCGAATCCATGAAGGAATTGAATGTAAAGCGGTACGGCGTTATCGTCACCTCGGGTTTCCGCAGGGGGCTGCTGCTTCCGGACCTGGAGGGAGTCGATACGCCGGAGCAGCAAGTAGGCATCGCTTTGCAGAAGGCCGGGATCAGGCCGTCGGAACGTTACGAAATGGAGCGATTCGAGGTTATCCGTTATAGGTGAATCCCTTATGAAAAAAGAAGCGATGTTCTATGAAAAACTTGATAATAACGCGGTCCATTGTTTTCTGTGCCCGCACCATTGCCGCATCACAAACGACGGCAGGGGCATCTGCGGAGTCCGGAAGAATATTGGCGGGACCCTGTATTCTCTGAATTACGGTGAGATCACCTCCATCGGAGTCGATCCCATCGAGAAGAAGCCTTTGCACCGGTTCCACCCCGGGACCTTTATCCTGTCCGCGGGCTCCGTGGGCTGCAATCTCAGGTGCCCGTTCTGCCAGAACCACAGCATCGCCCGGGTAAAGCCAGAGGAGATCCATACCTGTCATGCGGACAGCGATGAAATCGTCGACAAGGCGATATCGCTGAGACGCCGGGGGAACATCGGCATCGCCTATACCTACAACGAGCCGACCATATGGTATGAATTCGTCTATGAGACCGCGGTGAAGGCTAAGGAAAAGGAACTGCTGAACGTCCTGGTCACCAACGGATATGTCGAAAGGGAGCCTTTGGATGAGATTCTGCCGTACATCGACGCCATGAACATCGACCTGAAAGCTTACAATGACAAATTTTACAGAGAACTGGTCAAGGGAGGGCTGGAGGAAGTAAAGGAGACCATCAGCCGCTCCGTCAGGCATTGCCATGTGGAGGTGACTACCCTCGTCATACCCGGGTGGAACGATTCCCCGGAAGAAATGGAGGAAATGGCCGGGTGGCTTGCCTCCCTGTCCCCGGATCTTCCGCTCCACCTGTCCCGGTATTTTCCCCAATATGAGATGAACGACAGGCCACCGACGCCGCTTGGTACGCTGCAGGAGCTGAAGCGGATCGCCGACCGTCACCTGAATTACGTCTATCTTGGAAACATATAATGGAAAAGTCCCAAATATTCAATGCAGTCGCCGTTTAGCGCAGGCAATGTGAGAGGAGTTGAAACATGCCGAATACTGTTGTTGTTTACAAATCGAAATACGGATCAACGAAAAAATATGCCGAATGGATTGCCGAAGCACTGCAGGCCGATCTGTTCGAAGCATCGGGAGTGAATGCGGACAATTTATTGAAGTATGACACTGTTATTTACGGCGGAGGCTTATACGCCGGAGGCATCATCGGAGTTTCCCTGATCAGAAAAGCGTTTGATAGACTCAGGGACAAAAAGCTTGTCCTCTTTACCGTAGGGCTGGCCGACCCGAAAAATACGGAGCAGTTCCTGCCCATTCTCAATAAAAACCTCACGGAAGAAATGCAGAAAGCCGTAAGGATATTCCACTTCAGGGGCTCGATCGATTATGCGAAAATAAGCCCTGTCTACAGGGCGGCAATGAAATTTATGAAAAGCAGGGTAGAAAAAAAGGATGAAAAAGACAAAAACGATGAGGACCGGGCTTTTCTGGAAACCTTCGGCAAATCTGTGGATTTTACCGATCAGGCAAGTATAGCCCCGCTGGTCGATTACTGCCGGAACTGCAGCGTCGGGCATTTGGCCGATTAGGTTTCGAGCCGTTCTGCCAGAGAGAGGATTGCGGATTTTCGCCGGGAATCGATTTGCGACAGGAAAGAATTCAGACTGCTTTGCCATTCCGGGACGTCTTCATCTTCAAGGAAACTTGAATCGGTCGGGTCGAGAGGCAGTTTCTTTGAAAGCAGAGCCAGTTGGATATTCTCCAGAGACGCAAACACATCAAGATATTCATCGCCGAAGAAGCAGTCTCCTTCAAGCAGGTCGATCAGATCCGCCAGGCTGAGCGGTTCCCTTCGCAGGACAAAAATTTTGTCCGCGGCTAATCTGCATTCCCTGATTTCATCGGCGAGTCTGCGGAAGCTGCCGTTATCCAGCTTTGCGCTGTCCTCGAACTTTATGGAGGGATCTGCCGTTTCCTCTTCCGACGGCAGGAAGAGATGCTCCAGCCTGCCCGTTTCCAAAGCATTACTTAACCGGGATTTGAGATTGACTGCAGATGTCCTGAGATAATCAATCAGCTGTGTATTTGAAATGGAAAGCGTTCTGCAGAGCAGCGATACCGCTTCGTCCACCAGCCCGCCAACTTTTTCCGCGGTCAGCGGCCCCAATTCTCGCAGAAGATATTGGCGGCCGTAATCCGATATGCGGAGCCCGATCCCACTTCCTTTTCCGTTGCCGTTTCCGCTTTTTTTGTTCTCCGTTTGATTGATCAGCAGGCAGCCGACGGCATTGTTCAGAACCAGATCATAAATATTAAAAAGAAACTCCTTATATTGCCGGTCGTAACCCCTCATCAGGCAGTGGATTTCTTCTCCGGAGAAATGCGCGCAGAACTCGTATTCCAACTGCAGTTTCCGCAGATATTCGGAAATATAGTCGATGCCGGTCAGGTTCATCTTGTCGTTGCCCAGAGGGTAATCGACGGAAACCGGCGTCTCATGCGCCCCATAATCCACGTCGTAAGCAGTAAAGAACATCTGCAGCCCGTTCAGCGTATCGTTATAAGCTATAACATCTGTGGGGAAACGGCCCTTCTGTATCGTGCGAAGCAGCTTCTCTGCCTCGGCCAGGTTTGTTTGAATGAGTTTATTCCCCAAAAGAAACAATTCTTTCAGTGGATTTCTTTTCAATTCCTCCAGTGCGTGCTCTGCGTCGGGCAGGCTCTTTAAGTAATAGCCGACGGTATAAAAGACCGACTGCTGAATGCGCTGACCTGTCTCCACCGGAACCGAGCTGCTGAAGCCGCTGGTCCAGCGGTTGAACTGGCCGGCAAGCAAATCGACGAGCTGATACTGGAGCGCTTCCAGCTGCCCGGAGCTGATGAGCGACAGGCGGCAGCCTTCACCCACAAGAAAATGAAAGAAGCTGACCGCGTCCAGAGAACCGATTTCTTTAAACCGTTGTTTTTCAATAGGATTCATCTTCATACCCCTTTCGGTAATAGCGATAAAGATCCGTATAACTTTGTAATGTGCCGACTTCGAAATCATCAAAATCTTCCGGAAGGATGAGATCGTCCATGGATACAGTCCCGCCGGCATCTTCTTCAAAGATACCTTCCGGATCTTCGTTAAAGCTCTCCTGATCGCCGATTCCGAACCGAACCCCCCGCGCCAGGATTTCCAGATCTCTTGTCTGCATCAGATCCACAGACCCCCTGCAGGAATGGTTGAAGGATTTTTTCATCATGGCGATCAACTCATCGTCGTCGAATTCATCCAGCGTCTCATTTTTAAAGTAGTAGAAGGTTTCGACCAGCTCGTTCAGGGTTTCCGCGTAATTGGACTGGTTGAGATAAGGAGAGTCGCAGAATTCCGTGATCAGTTTGTTGATGACGCCGCCCGAGAACTCGATACGGCCGACCTTTTCCAGCGCTTCGCTGCGCGTATTGGCAAGCTCCGCAGCTTCAGACTCCTTGAGAATAAGTCCGTATCGGGAGGTGGCCTGGTTGCAGCTGATGATTTCCGTAACGGCAAACTGCTGTGCGGCAGCATTGGGGATCAAGCTGAATTGTTCGTTCAAAATGACACATCCTTTCCGTCGAAAAACGAATGGAACCGGAATAATTTATCCGGCGAAAAAATCTTCTTGACAAAATAAATAAAATATCCTGAATTCCGAAGTAAAAAGAGCAATAAAT
>DATMXY010000057.1:0-4557 GCA_035561275.1 Anaerovoracaceae bacterium
ATTTCGAATAAAAGATTTTTAAATTAAAAATATTGACAAGTCCTGGGCAAGATGATAACCTATTTAAGGAAACAAAGAAGAAGTGGTCCGCTTCTCACCTTATCGGCGTGGCTGTTAGGGTCGAATATGAAAAAAACCTAATCGAGAGGTTTGTTTTATTGAAGCGGGTATGAAGTCCCGCCTTATTAATTTTTTGGGGAGGTGCGAATCATTAGTAAGGAAAATCAGATCAACGAAGAAATTCGTGATAGAGAATTGAGGATTATCGACAGCGACGGAACACAATTAGGCATCATGAGCCTGGATGCGGCTATGAATCTGGCAATTGAGAAAAAGCTGGACCTGGTTAATATTGCTCCGACGGCAAATCCGCCGGTATGTAAGATTCTTGATTACGGAAAGTACAGATATGAGCTTCAAAAGAAGGAAAAAGAGGCAAAGAAAAAGCAGAAGGTCATGCAGGTGAAAGAAATTCGCTTAAGCACCTTTATCGAGGAACACGATCTCGCTGTGAAAGCCAATAACGCCGCAAAATTCCTGAAAGAGGGCGACAAGGTCAAGGTCAGCCTTCGTTTCAGGGGCAGGGAAAAGGATTATGCCAGCAAGGGTCATGCTGTCATGATGAAATTTGTTGAGCTGATCTCCCATGCAGGCGTTATGGAAAAGAAACCGGAGTTTGAAGGCAGAAGTTTGATTATGATTTTAGCACCGAAATCGGAAAGATAACACGGGTACGACGACGAAAATCTACGAATCAACGTTCCGTAAACGGAACTCCAGCGCTAAAGCGCTGCTGTCCGTTCTGCCAATGCGGCTAAAGCCTCGGCAAAAAGGCGAAGATTCGTGATTCTCCAGCCTAAATTCTGCCGGCGGCTCTAAAGAGCCAGGCAGAATGTTAAAAGGAATACTCGATAAATGTTTAGGAGGAGTTTTAAGAATGGCAAAAGCAAAAATGAAGTCTCATAGAGGGGCAAGCAAAAGGTTTAAGCTGACCGGCACCGGTAAAGTAAAGAGAAATAAGGCATATAAGAGCCATATTCTTACAAAGAAAACTGCGAAGAGAAAAAGAGGCCTGAGAAAAGCCACTCTTCTGGGGAGTGCTGACCTCAAGAGAATCAAATCAGTTTTATACGTGTAAGGATATAGGAGGGAAGTAAAATGGCAAGAGTTAAAAAGGGATTGAATGCCAAAAAAAGGCATAAGAAAATATTGAAACTGGCAAAGGGTTTCTACGGAGCAAAGAGCAAGGTATTCCGGGCGGCGAATCCGGCAGTGATGCGGTCGCTCCGTTCCGCATACATCGGAAGGAAGAACAAGAAGAGGGAATACAGAAGGCTTTGGATCGCAAGGATCAACGCCGGCGCAAGAATGAACGGCCTGTCCTACAGCAGGCTGATGAACGGACTGAAGGTCTCCGGTATCGAAATCAACAGAAAGATGCTTTCGGAAATGGCGATCCACGATCCCGCTGGCTTTGCGCAATTGGCGGAGAAAGCGAAAAAAGCCGTAAAATAAATTAAAAATCGACATTCACCTTTTGACAAAATAAGCCCCCTCGACAGCACTATAATCTTTAATTAGATTACAGCGGCGAGGGGGTTTTTCCATGTGGTGATTTATGCAGAATATCTGTTTCTTGAAAACGCGCTGACAGGTGGAATGATTCTGCTGATTACCGGAAAACTCGCCGGCGTCCGATGTAAAACGGGGTTATTGGTTTTCGGCAGCGTGCTCTGCGGGATTTATTCCTTCATCCTGTTTTGGGATACGCTGAACCCGATCGCCGCATTCCTCTCAAAACTCGCCTTTTCGGCGGTTCTGGTCTATGCGGTGTTCCGCCCGGTGAAACTGCGCCCCTTTGCGCGGATCACGCTGGTTTTTTACCTGGTCAGCTTCGCCATGGGCGGCATTACCATCGGCATGATGTATTTCCTGGGGATCCTGGGCGTTACCCGGAATACGGCCGTTTATATGGGAGCGGCGGGATACCTGTACGTTTTGCTTGGATGTGTTCTGACCTGGCTGATTTTCAGTTTCTTTACCGAATTTATCAGGGGGAGGCTGATCAGGGAAAGAACCTATGCCGATGTGGAGATCGCTTTGGAAGGAAAATCGGCAATGATGAAAGGCCTGGTTGATACGGGGAATTTTCTGAAAGACCCACTGACGGGAAAACCCGTTATGATCATTTCGGCCGAAGCCGCGAAACGGTTTCTTCCCGAAGAAGTCGTCAGAGAGGCTATAAGGTGGGAGAAAACTTCTGTTCTTCCGGAAATACTGATGAACAGCAGCTATGCAAGCCGCATCAGGATGATCCCCTTTCAGTCCATTGGAGAGGAAAGGGGTTATTTAGTCGGGATACGGCCGGACGAGATCCGGATCGGAGTACATAACAAGAAGGGCGCCGATAAAACTGTGACGGCTTCGGAAGGCGCGATCCTTGCCATATTCAAGGGCAAGTTTTCCGGAGGCCGGACAGAAGAGGACTGCTCAATCCTTTTGCACCCAAGTATGATAGAGGGAGGAATCGCCTGCGATGTTTAAAGCGTTATTGGAAATTACGATTCAGAACGGGAAGAAGCTGAGGCTGTCGGCCCTGAAAGTCAGGAACAGACTGGTCCTGGTCTTATGGGGGCAGCAACCGGAGGAGATATTTTACATAGGCGGAAGCGACGTACTTCCTCCGCCGTTATCGCCGGAGGAAGAGAAGGTCCTTCTGGAGCAGCTGGCTTTAAACAACGAAGATGCGAAGACGATACTCATAGAAAGAAACCTGAGATTGGTTGTATATATCGCCAAGAAATTCGAGAACGCCGGCGTAAATGTGGAGGACCTGATCTCCATCGGGGCCATCGGCCTGATCAAGGCGGTGAATACCTTTAATCTGGACAAAAATATCAAGCTGGCGACCTACGCTTCACGGTGTATTGAAAACGAGATCCTCATGTACCTGCGCAGGAGCAGCAGAACAAAAAGCGAGGTCTCCTTCGACGAACCCCTGAACATCGACTGGGACGGCAACGAATTGCTTCTTTCAGATATCCTTGGTACTGAGAACGATATCGTCTATAATCATATCGAGGAAGAGGTGAACAGAAATTTGCTGGTCTACGCCCTGAAGAAGCTCTCGTCCCGCGAAAAACAGATCATGGAGATGCGGTTCGGCCTCATCAGCGGAAGGGAAATGACGCAGAAAGAGGTGGCGGACAAAATGGGAATTTCCCAGTCCTACATTTCCAGACTGGAAAAAAAGATCATCGGCAGACTCCGAAAAGAAATTAAAAAGTTGGGATAGAAAAGTGGATTCGACAGATATTAGCTCGCCCAGCTTGCTTTGCAAGCTGTTGGCGAACTTATGCAAAGAAATCATAACGTTCCGTTCCGGAACTCCTCCGCAAGCGTAGCTTGCTATGCTGTCCGTTTTGCCACTGCAAGCTATAGCTTGCGGCAAAAAGGCAAAGCGGTACGATTTGTAGATTTCTACTGCATAAAAATATAGCCGCAGGTTAAGAATAAGGATTAGCATCGACTGATAAAGCGCGGTGCTTTCGCGACACGCTCAAGTGCTGCTTAGGGGGGCAAAACAAGAAGCGGAGGTCCTTATCATGGCCAGCAAAGTTGAAATCTGCGGCGTTAACACATCTAAGCTGCCGGTCTACAAAGACGTTGAAATGAAACGGATGATCGATCAGATCAAAGGGGGAGATAATGAGGTAAGAGACGAATTTATAAGAGGAAATCTGCGATTGGTTTTAAGTGTGATACAGCGTTTCAGCAACAGGGGAGAAAACCCCGACGATTTGTTCCAGGTGGGATGCATTGGCCTGATCAAGGCCCTTGACAACTTCGACACGTCCCATAACGTCAGGTTTTCAACCTACGCGGTCCCCATGATCATCGGAGAGATTCGCAGGTATCTGAGGGACAACAATTCGATACGGGTGAGCCGGTCCTTGCGGGACACCGCCTATAAGGCGCTGCAGTCCAAAGAAAAGTTGTCCAGGGAGTTGCAGCGGGAACCGACCATTATGGAAATCGCGAAGGATCTGGAGCTGCCGAGGGAGGAAGTCGTACTGGCCCTGGATTCCATACAGGATCCCATCTCCCTGTTCGAACCCGTCTTTCATGACGAAGGCGACGCCATCTATGTGATGGATCAGGTCAAAGATACAAAAAATACCGACGAAAAATGGATGGAAAACATCTCTCTCAGGGAGGCGCTGAAAAAGCTCACCGGCAGGGAAAAGCACATCCTGACCATGCGGTTCTTCGAAGGCAAGACCCAGATGGAGGTGGCCGATGAGATCGGCATCAGCCAGGCGCAGGTCAGCAGACTGGAAAAGAACGCGTTGAAGTATATGAGAAAATATGTCTAAAGTATAATAGAGTACAAAACGTGTGCAAATATCATACGGAGCAGGAGTGTAAAAGCGCTCCTGTTTTTTATGCGCTATTGGCGCCTGCCGAGGTTTTAAAATAAATTTAAAAAATTGCTTGACAAAACAAGAACATCACATTAAACTTGTTAATAACATATTAAACATATGGGAATTAGGG
>DATMXY010000058.1:0-3214 GCA_035561275.1 Anaerovoracaceae bacterium
CTTCAATACCTGCGGATAGATGGTCACCTCGTCCGCCAAAGCCGACAGCTTTGTACCCGACGCCTTAACCGCCCTGATGAGCTGCAGGGCTGAAAGGATGCCGTCTCCCGTGGTGGTATGGTTCAGGAATATGATGTGGCCGGACTGTTCCCCGCCGATAACGCAGCCTGTTTTCAGCATGCTTTCAAGCACATAGCGGTCGCCTACCTGTGTCGTTTCCACGCTGCAGCCGATAATGCCGACGGCGCGGTGAAAGCCGATATTGCTCATGACGGTAGCCGTGACCATGTCTCCGGGGAGCTGGTTGTTTTCTTTCAGCATCTTTGCGCAGACATAGATCATCCTGTCTCCGTCGACGATCCGGCCCAGCTCGTCAACCGCGATGAGCCGGTCCGCGTCCCCGTCAAAGGCCAGGCCCAGGTCGGCCCTTTCAGCCAGGACCTTCTTCTGGAGTTCCTCCGGATGGGTGGAACCGCAATGGTCATTGATATTGATCCCGTCGGGCTTGTTATGAATCGCCGTGACGTCGGCGCCGAGTTCGCATAATACCTTCTCCGCCGCCCGGAAGGCCGCCCCGTTTGCGCAATCGATAACCAGCTTTATCCCGTCGAGACGGTCGTCAATGGTACCCTTCAGAAAATCCGTGTAAAGGGAAAGCGCGTCCTCCTCCGCTTCCAGGCAGCGTCCGAGCTTGTCGCCTGTGATATGGCTGTTGACGTCAATGTTCCTTAGAATGATATCTTCGATTTCGTCCTCGATTTCGTCCTCGAGCTTAAAGCCCTCTCCGTTGAAGAATTTGATCCCATTGTATTCAAAGGTGTTGTGGGATGCAGAGATCACCACTCCCGCGTCGGCGTTATAGTACCTTACAAGATATGCGACGGCGGGGGTCGGCAGTACGCCCGCCTTGATCACATTCCCCCCCATGGCGAGGATCCCCGCGCTGATGGCGTCTTCAAGCATATCCCCCGATATCCTGGTATCTTTTGCAATAAGTATGACCGGCCTTTGCCGATCTTTGCTGAGTACATAAGCGCCGGCCTTTCCGAGATTGAATGCCAGCTCCGGCGTAAGCTCTGAATTTGCTACTCCTCTGACTCCATCCGTTCCAAAAAGTCTTCCCATCATTACTCCTCATTCTGTCTGAATTTACTTTGTTTTATTCTGTCTGGTCCAGCGTAATATGGACTTCCTCCGGGTCCACCGCGATGTGCCCGAGAGGTTTATCGTAACGTACCTGAACCTTTGCCGTCGCGGAAATCAGCGACTCGGCGTCCAGCACAAGGTAGGGCTGTATATCTTCTTTTTTCAGTCCGGCGATCACTTCCTCACTGCCTGATACGGTTATGGTAATCTGCGGGGTTGTGATCATGATATCGGATACTCCGTCCACACCCTCCATCTGGATTTCATCGGAAGTGTAGATGAACTGCGTCGTCGCCACCGGTTTAATGGTGACGCCCACCGTCATGTTTTGATATCCGTCGGCCAGTTCCACGCCCTCCGGAAGCGTTATATTCAGCGGGATCTTGGTAGTGCTGGCAACCGGGCTGATATCAATGGCCGCCGCCGTCAGCCCGGAAATCCCGGCCAGATCGTTCATGGAACCTTTTATCTTCACGCTTCCCGGTATCTCCAGATCAGTCACTTCATAGATCGGCGCTACTTCTCCCGTGATTTCCACGCTCAACGGAACCTCTTTCACCCTGGACAGCCTTGCGGTCACACTGACAAAGGAAGACGACAGCCGGACGTTGCTGACTACGTCGCCGTTCCGATTCACTGCCACCGCATTTGCCTGAACGGTACTGTCTTCCTCTGTGAGACTCGACGTCGTCACATCGGCTTTTACGTATGCCACCGCGGACACTTCCGATCTGGCTCCCGAGACTTTGATCGCCGTCGGCTGGGTCGTGACTTGTCCCGCTTCTACCCCATCTTCAAACTGGCCGATAAAGTTCACCCTGATGGTTCGGGAGACTTCAACCAGTTCTTCGATGACGACATTGATCTTGATCGGGCTCGCATTTATGATCGTAACGCTTTCAGGCGCGGTAAGCGTTACGGGAATATAGTTCTTCCCCATGCTGTAACCGAAAAGGTCCGCCTCGGCGACGATATCACTGGCGGAGATCTTTGAAAGGTCCGCCTTTTTTGCCTGGATTTTAACGTCTACCGTATAAGCAGCTTCTCCGGACAGGGCAAGGCCTCTGGCCGCAAGGCTCTCCTCATTCCGCAGCTGGACAGGTACGTCCGGAATGATCTGATCCTTGACCGGCTCTGTGACTTCAATAACATATGCCCACATCACCACGGCGATCAAAACCGATATGATCTTGAAAAAAGTATTACTGTTCAGCATCTTTTCGCCTCCTGAACAGATCCAGAAAAGGGACCTTGACCTTTTCCGCGTTGATCTGGCTTAAATATATATTAAGCAAAGTTTTTTCCACTGTTTTGATATCGAGAAATCTGGTCAGCTTCCCGTCCACGGCGAGGGATATGATGCCGGTCTCCTCGGAAACGATAATGGAGATGGCGTCCGAGTTCTCCGTGATCCCGATGCCGGCCCTGTGCCGGGTACCCAGATCCTTGGATAGCATTTTGCTCTGCGTCAGCGGAAGCACGCAGCCCGCCGCGTAGATCCTGTCGCCCCGGACGATGGTGGCGCCGTCGTGGAGGGGCGCGCCCTGGTAAAATATATTCCCCAAAAGCTCCGTGGAAATCGCCGCATTGACCTTGGTTCCAGTTTCCGCGATATCCTCAAGGACCGTTTCACGCTCCATGATGATGAGAGCTCCTATTTTATTGGTCGAGAAGAAATCCACCGCCTTGATGATGGCGGAGGTGATCTCCTTCACTCTTTCCTTATCCATTTGCGCAAACTGCGGTGTGATGAATTTGCTTCGGCCGACGTACTCAAGCGCGCGCCGGAGCTCAGGCTGAAATACGATGACCAGCGCGATGACGCCCAGCTGCAGAGTATTTCTGAGGATCCAGTTCAACGTATAGAGATTGAATTGATCAGAAAGGACGGTAATCAGAACCAGGACCAGCAGCCCTCTTACCAGCTGCAACGCCCTGGTTTCTCGTATGAATCCCAAAACTTTGTAAATCACGAATGCCACGATCGCTACGTCAATAACATCCGTAACCCCTACGCCGGAAATAATGTTATCAAATATTTCTGACATGCATCTCTTCTCCCTTAGTC
>DATMXY010000059.1:0-6305 GCA_035561275.1 Anaerovoracaceae bacterium
ATCCCACACATTAATTAAAATTTTGCACAGCCGGGGGAATTTATTTAAACATTACTTGAATTTTTGTACACTTGGGGGTGCGGATAAAAAGTTGGACTCCCTTAGGGCTCCGAAAGGAGCTTGTGAAAGATGTATTCAAAAGAAGATATCCATACCGCCTTGGAACTGTATCATCAATGTGGATCTGTGGCGAAAACGCTGCAATTGCTGGGGTATCCTTCCAAAGGGGCCCTGTATGGCTGGATTGATGATGAGGGTACACTCAAAAGACCAAGAAAGGTACGTAAAATCATCAATACCCAGGCGCATCCGCACAGCGGGTGGTTTCTTGTTTCGCACGCTCTGCGTGCTCAACAGGCTAAGAAGCCTAAAATAATAAGGAAAATCCGCAGACGTGGCCGCGGATCTTCCTTATAAAAAAGTTATGTTGTATGATTTTGAAATAAGAAATAACGAATAGGAGCAGATCTGCTATTTCGCTGCCTGAGCTCCACCGGCCGAGGATGCTTTTTGGCTTTCTGCGTCGGTTATGCTCTGCGCTCTGATGGATTCCTCTGACGGGACCCACAGTGTGCCTTTCTTCTCTTTATACTTTCCGATCCCCCACAGGATGAAGAACATCGGAACGCCCAGTACCGCTGTCAAACGTGCGGTAGAATCAAAGAATTGGGCGATGATGACGACGACACACAGAATCGCTGCGATATAGCTTCCATAAGGGTAGAAAGGCGCTTTGAACTTGATGTCATCCAGAGTACGCCCCGATTTTACGATATTCTTTCTGAAATTGATATGGCTGATGCAGATTCCGATCCATGCAAACAGTACGGTGATCGCGCTTGCGGAAACAAGCAGAACATATACCTGATCCGGGCTGATGAACTTGCTGAGGAATGCCGCGCCGCCCATGGCTCCGGTCAGAATAAGAGCCGGTACGGGGACTCCCCTTTTGTTTACGTTAGCAAATATCTTCGGCGCTTTTCCTTCTTTCGCCATTGCGAAAACCATTCTGCTGGAAGCGTATAATCCGGCATTAGCGCAGGAAAGTGTGGAAGTCAGTACGACAAAGTTCATGAGCGTTGCTGCGCCCGGAATACCGATCTGTGAAAACGCAAGAGTAAACGGGCTGACTTCAACGGTACCCTGCTGCCAGGGAATCAATGCGGCCACCATAAAAGTAGAGCCGATGTAGAAGATAGCAATTCGTATAAAGACCGTCTTGACTGCTTTTGGTATGGTTTTTTCAGGGTTTTCACCTTCGCCTGCCGCAATACCGACGATTTCCGTTCCCAGGTAACAGAATACGGCAGTAAAGGAAACCACCAGAAAAGCTCCGACTCCTTTCGGGAACAGTCCGCCTTCTGAATTTACGAAGTTTGTGAATCCTATCGCTCCGTCAGGGTTTCCGATTCCAGCCATCATACCTGCTCCTACGGCCAGGAAGGATACAACGGCGATTACCTTAATGGACGCAAACCAGAACTCCGCTTCGCCGTAAGCTTTTGCCGACATGAGATTCAAGCCTACAACAAATACGACAAAGATGATACTCCAGATCCAGCTTGGCACGTCCGGGAACCAGTACTTCATGATGAGCGCGGACGCCACGACTTCGATTCCGACGACTACCGCCCAGCTGAACCAGTAACACCAGCCAATGGAAAATCCAAAGGACGGGCCGACGTATAAGCTGCTGTAGGTCTGGAAAGAGCCTGCGCAAGGCAGATAGGTCGCCATTTCACCCAAGCTCATGATGATAAAGTAGATCATTACCGCTACGACCAGATAAGCGGCTACGAGACCGCCGGGACCCGCCTGGTTCAGCGCATAGCCGGTAGACAGGAACAGCGCGGTTCCTATGGATCCGCCGATCGCGATCATGGTCAAATGCCGCTGTTTCAGATTTCGCTTCAATTTGCCCTGACCGACTTGTTTTTCTTCCATCATATTACCTCCTGAAAATAGATATGGATTTAGTACGAAATTCAATAGAGCAAAATCGAAGCCATATTTCAGGAATTTTAAAAATATTATCCGCGTATTTTCTGAATTTGCTGAAAGCTTTGAAAATGTAACCGTTTTAAACAGGATAGAAAAAAGACGAATCATGCAAAAAGAAAAAACCCGCCGTTGAGCGGATTCGCAGGTTGAAAAAAACTACAGAACCCTGTGCAGTATATTTCTCTGTCGGCGTCCGTGTTCCGTTGCCGGCCTTTGTGTCCACCGTCAACGTTCGTGTTCCGCCGTCAGCTTTTGAGAACCGATTCCCTGGCGTATTCCTCCCCGAACATGAGCAGTTCCCGCTCCGCTTCCGTGATCTGCTTTTTCCGGTCCGCAATCCTGGAAAAGGCCAGAAATAAAATCCCGATCAGGATCCATGCGAGTATAAGGATCCATTCGTAAGGCCATTTCAGCGCGCTGGGACTGAAAGGTGTATACCAGAACAGAAAAAACGCCGCGCTGACCGCCGCGCAGGTGCCGACGGTCCTGCCTTTTCTGATCGTATAACGGCGCCTTAATCCGGGCTCCTTCTTTCTGATCCGGAGGAAGGTGACCGAAATCAGCAGATATGCAATGACCGTACCGAAAGCGGCGGTATCGATCAGCCAGATCAGCGCGTTTTCACCAAGCAGCGGAAACAGGCAGCAGATCAGGCCGACAAACAGGATGGAGAATACCGGGGTCTGGTATTTCGGGTGCACCCATCCGAAAAAGCCGGGCAGCATCCTGGCCCTGCCCATGGCGAAGATGATCCGGGAAGCGCCTACAATAAAACCGTTCCAGCTGGTGATGATCCCGCAGATGCCGCCTGCGATCATAACCTTTGCCATGATGGGCGATTCAAAGGCATAAGCGGCCGCGTCGGCGGTCGGCACAAGGGCTTCCTGCCGGAAGTAATAAGGAGCGGACAGCGCGTTGCCCAGGATCATGAGAATATACCAGGCGCAGGCCGCCACAATGGAAACGATCAGCACTTTGGCGATCGCCCCCAGCGGTATGTTCATTTCCTCGGCGGACTTGGATACCATATCAAAACCGATGTACATGGAAGGCGCCATGAGCAGCACCATTCCGATCCCTTTCACATTAGTAATGACCGGCGTCATATACTCGGTCCTTCCGAAGGCCAGGCCGCCTAAGACAAAGATGACGCCTGTAATCACCATCATCAGAACCAATAACATCTGAAAGACCGCTACGGGCCTGACGCCGATGATGTTCAAAAGCGTCAGGGTGACCGCTCCGACGATCCCGATGAGCGACCAGGAGAAATAGACGTCGAACCCTGCCACGGTCCAGAGATATCCCACCTTGGTAAGGGGAAGCATATAATGAAAAGCGCTGGAGAGGGCGATCCCTTCCCAGGCAGCAACGCCGATGTATGCGAAGGTAATGGTCCATCCGGTGATCCAGGATCCCAGATAACCCATGCCCCGGTAGGAAAAGGCCAGCTCGCCTCCCGCCAGCGGAAATGCCGACGTCAGCTCCGCATAGGTAAGGCCGACTAAAATGCACATAATGCCGCCGATGAAAAAGGCGATGACTGCGCCAAGCACTCCGGCGTCCCCGATCCATTGAGCCGGCAGCATGACCCAGCCCCAGCCCACCATGGTCCCGAAAGCCAATGCAAAGACCTCGACCCTGCCCAGAGCCCTCTTCAGCCGCTGCCGTTCATTCTTCATCCCTGGGCGCCTCTTTGTCGGAATGATCCCGGATCCCGTACTCCAAAATTTTATTGAAGAGATGTCTCCTGCTGATATCCAGATCTTTCGCTGATTTCGTGACGTTATATAAATTCCGTTTCAGGACGTTTTCAATATATTTGGATTCAACCTCCCTGCGGATATCCTTCAGGGAATAATTGTACCCGAAAAGGCCCTCCAGATCGTCGGATTCATTTTTATATAACAGATTCGGGATGTTGTCCGCTTTGACGCGCCCGTTATCCGACAGCACCACCATACGGTCGATGATATTCTTCAGCTCCCTGACGTTACCGGGATAGCGGTAATTCAGCAGGAAATCCATCACTTCCCTATCTATTTCAATATGCTCAAAGCCCAGCGTACCCTGCGCCTTTTTCACAAAGTACCGGATCAGGTCCGGAAGGTCTTCTCTTCTCTGGCGCAGCGACGGTACCTGGAGGATGATGGTGCTCAGCCGGTAAAAGAGATCTTCGCGAAAATTGCCTTCTTTGATTTCCTTCGCCAGGTCTTTGTTGGTCGCCGAAATCAGCCTGAAATCCACCTTGATCTCCTCGTTGCTCCCGATCCGGTTGATTTTCTTCATTTCAATGGCCCTCAGCAGCTTGGCCTGGGTCGATAAGGGAACGTCGCCGATCTCATCCAGAAACAGTGTGCCGGACTGGGCCGCTTCAAACCTGCCGATCCTTGTACTGAGTGCTCCTGTGAAAGAGCCCTTTTCGTGGCCGAACAGCTCCGATTCCAGGAGGCTGTCGGAAAAGGTATGGCAATTGGTGGCATAAAAGCTGTTTTTGCCCCGGCTGCTCTCGTGATGAATATATTGGGCAATGACCTCTTTCCCCGCGCCGGATTCGCCCAGGATCAGGATATTGACGTCGCTTTTGGCCGCTTTGGAGGCCATGGTCAGTACCTCGCGGTATAAGCCGCTTTTTGTCGACATCATAAACTCTTCGCCATGCTCCTCCGGCCCCGCGGGTTCCTTGATCTGGATCTGTTTCAGCTTTTCGATGTTCCGGATCTCCTTCAGCAGCTCCTCCGGATCGCTGCCCTTGATCACATAGGTAAAGGCGCCCTGCTTCATGGCGTGCACGGCGTTTTCGATTGTCCCGTATGCTGTCAGCATGATGAAGTTGAGATTGGGGCGGAATTTTTTCACGGCCTTCAGCAGGGCCACTCCGTCCATTTCCGGCATGATGAGATCCGATATAATAAGATCAAAGTCCTCGGTTTTCAAGATGCTGATCACTTCTTTGGATTTTGTGCACTGTCTTACCTGGTAGCCTTCCGTCTCTAAAATCATTGCGAGAACTTCGCTGTACGCTTCTTCGTCATCCACAATGAGAATCTTCATATCCTTATCATTCATGGGATTCTTCTCCTCTCCTGACCGGAAGCAGAATCGTGAAGACAGTTCCGACGCCGGCTTCACTTTCCACGGTAATTTTTCCATTCAGTTTGCTTATTTCATTATACACAATGTAAAGGCCGAGTCCACCGCTGCGATTTTCTTTTGTCGTAAAAAACGGATTAAAGATGTTGGCGCGGATTTCTTCCGGAATCCCCGTCCCCGTATCGGAGACCTTCACCGTTACAGTATCCTCCGATTCCGAACAGTCTATACGAATCTCCCCTCCGTTTGCCATGGCGTCCACCGCGTTGATGATCAGATTGATCATGATCATTTCAAGGGATTCCAGGATCAGACAGAGGTTGAGCCCCTCGTCGCAGTTCACCGTTACTTTGATATTATTCCGGATCAGGGTATGCTCTTCAAAAGACAGAATGGAGAGGATCGCCTGCTTCAGATTCACGTTGATCCACTTTTCATTGGACAACCTGGAAAACCGCAGGAGATTGTCGATGATCTCACCGGACCGGTCCACCGCTTTTTCCATGATATTGATGGCTTTGTTTTTCAGTTCCTCATCACAGGACGGGTTTTTTTTCAACAGATGGCAATAATTCCGTATCAGCCCCAGGGGATTTCTGATCTCGTGAGCAATACCCGCGGCAAGCTGTCCGATGGCGGTCATCTTGTTGTCCTGCAGCATCTGCCGGTACATCGCCCGCACCTGAGTCACATCGTTGAGCATGAGCAGGACCCGCCTCAATTTCTCAGAAGTATCCTGCATCGGAAAGGTGAAGACTTCAAAGATCCTCCCGTCGTTTTCCACTTCAGCCTTTCCGTTCACGCTTCCGGCAAAGGTCTCGCTAACGGCCTTCCTCAGGATCTCCGTCGCCTCCGTCTGAAAGCCAAGTACCGGGAAAAGATTTTTGCCGATGATATCATACCGCTTCCGGTCCAGATACCGGCATACGGCTTCATTTACATTTACAATGGAGTAATCGGATCCGATTTCGATCATGAACATGGATACGCTGTTATAGGTAGTCTGTAGGTCATTTTTACTTTCCGTGATCATATTCATTCTTTCGGTCATCTCGGAATACATGATACGGTAGGATTCATAGACGATATAACAGACGCAGATAAAGGTTATGATAAAAATGAAGATTACAATTTCAACCTTTCTCGAATAGTCGGATTCGGGTCCGGTCCGGGAAAAATTGTAAAACAGCAATGCGGAAACAGATATTACA
>DATMXY010000060.1:0-3120 GCA_035561275.1 Anaerovoracaceae bacterium
GCCGTCGTTCTGCTATATTGTATAATAAAGGTGAAAGTATGAGTGATTTTGATTTCGCAAACGATTCAATGCTGGAGCTTTACCTGTTTGAATCGACTACTCTTCTTGAGCAGTTGGATGAAATACTGCTTCAATCAGAAAAAGACGCCCACCTTTCTTCGGAAAATGTGGATGAGATTTTCCGGATCATGCACACGATCAAGGGCTCTTCCGCCATGATGGAGTTTGATACGATAGCCCATGTATCTCACAAGCTGGAAGACCTGTTTTTTGTAATCCGCGAAAAAGGGATTGACGGGAACTATTTTCAGGATCTGTTCGACCTCGTGCTCAAAGTGTCCGATTTTTTAAAGGATGAGGTTGAAACGATCCGTCAGGGTCAGAATCCTTCCGTTGAAAATGAGGACCTGATCGATGAAATCCTCAGCCTGCTTGAAAAAATGAAGACAGGCGGCGAAGCGAAAGAAACGAAAAAGCCGGAAGCAGCCAAACCGGAAGCAGCCAAAGAGGTAGGCTCAAAAGAGGAGGCTGCGGCTGAAACGATGACGCCGGATAAGGCGGAAGCCGCGGAAGCTAAGGCAAAAGCAGGAGCAAACACTTATTACCTGCACGTGAGCTTCACGGCGGACTGCCAAATGGAAAACATCCGGGCATTTATGCTGGTCAACAAGCTGGAAGCCGTCGGCAAGGTGCTTGAAACCGTACCGGAAGAACTGGAGACGAATAAGGAAGCTTCCAGCATCATTTCACAGAGCGGATTCTATTTCAGTCTGGTGACGGATCTTAAGCCCGAAAGAATCTCCGAAATGACAAAAGGAACGTTATCGGTATACACCGTTGAATTTATCGACGCCATGCCCAGCATGTCGGCAAGGGCGGGTATGGCTGCGAAGGCTTCCACGGCAAAGGTCTCCGATACCCTGGAACCCGATCCCGCAAAGGCCTCTGCCGCCGCCGGCGCTTCGGATTCCGGCGACGCCGGAAACGGAAAAACGAAACAGCAAAACCTGATCAACGTAGATCTCAATAAACTGGATACACTGATGGACCTGGTGGGAGAAATCGTGATCACCGAATCCATGGTTTCCGGCAGCTCCGACCTGGCAGGTCTTGAGCTGGACAACTTCAACCGCGCTTCCCGTCAGCTGAGGAAGCTCACAGACGAACTGCAGGACATCGTCATGTCGATCAGGATGGTACCCATTGCGGCGACCTTTCAGAAGATGCGGAGGATCGTCAGGGATATGGGCAAAAAGCTCGATAAGGAAGTGGATCTTGTCCTTATGGGCGAAGCCACCGAGGTGGACAAAACCATCATCGACGGTATTGCGGATCCGCTGATGCATCTGGTCAGAAACGCCATGGATCACGCCATCGAGGACAGGGACGGCAGGGCAAACGCCGGCAAGGATCAGGTCGGGCGGATCATCCTTTCCGCGCAGAATGTCGGCGGAGATATCATCATCTCCGTAAGCGACGACGGAAAAGGCCTCGACGCTGAAATGATCCTGGAGAAGGCAAAGGAGAAAAAGCTCCTTGTAAAGCCGGAAAGCGAATATACGGAAAAGGAAATCTACAACCTGCTGACTGTTCCCGGTTTTTCCACGAAGGAATCGGTAACGGAATTCTCGGGCAGAGGCGTTGGCATGGACGTTGTGAAAAGGAATATCGAAAAAATAGGCGGCACGGTCACCATTGAAAGCGTCAAGGGAATCGGGACCAACGTTTACTTTAAGATACCCCTTACCCTGGCCATCATAGCCAGTATGGAGATCCGCGTCGGCGATAACATTTACGCGATCCCCATCGCCAATATCCGGGAATCCTTTAAGGCCGTCAAGAAACAGCTCCTGGCCGACCCGGACGGGAATGAAATGATCATGATCCGCGGAGAATGCTTTCCCATTATCCGACTGCACAGGGTTTTCCATATTGAAGACGCAAGGACCAGTCTCCTGGAAGGGATCCTGCTTCTGGTGGATTCCGGCGACCGGATGGCCTGCATTCTGGCCGATGAACTGCTCGGCAATCACCAGGTGGTCGTCAAGACGCTTCCTCTTTTCCTGAGCAGATATGCCGCAAAGGGCGTGGGAATCGCGGGCTGCACCATCATGGGCGACGGCAGCATCTGTTTGATCCTGGATATTCAGGGTATCCTTAACAAATATTAAGGGCAGGCGTACCGCTGTTAATATTATGACATATCGCCCATGGGCGGAAAGGAGCTCTATTAATGATCTACCTGAAGGATGACGAATTCAATGCCATCTCTTCTTATATAAAGACGAATTATGGCGTCAACCTGACCCACAAGCGTCCCCTCATTGAGGGAAGGCTCAGCAACTACATCGCCGGCCTGGGTTTTGACAGTTACATGGATTATTTCGAGTACGCCAGGAAAGACGCCTCAGGCGATGAAATGACCATGCTCATCAATAAACTGACCACCAATCATACTTATTTTTTCAGGGAGAACGAGCACTTCGAATTCTACAGGGACCAGGTGCTCCCCTGGGTGGAAAAGGGCGTCAAAACAACGGATCTAAGAGTATGGAGCGCAGGCTGCTCCTCGGGCCAGGAGCCCTATACCCTGGCGATGATCAACATGGAGTACCTGGGCGCCAATGCCGGAAACTGGGACCATACCATCCTGGCTTCAGATATATCCAATAAAGTGCTGACTATCGCCAAAAACGGGATCTACACACGGGAAGAGCTGGGTGAAGTCCCCCGCAGCTGGATTCAAAAATACTTCCGCCCCTGCGACGACCAGAAGTTTGCGGTATCGGAGCGCCTGAAAAAAAGCGTGACCTTCAGGAACTTTAACCTGCTGTCTCATTTCAGCTTCAAGAAGCCGTTCCACTGCATTTTCTGCAGAAATGTCATGATCTATTTCGATATGCCTACAAAGAACAGCATCATCAGCAAATTTTACGACGCCCTGATTCCTGGAGGCTATTTCATGATCGGCCACAGCGAGTCCCTTTCCTCCTGCGATCACAAATTCAAATATATCAAGCCTTCCATATATCAGAAGATTTAAGTGAGTCCGCCCATAAGGGCCCGGGGACAATTTATCCTTTTTCCATTAAGTTTTTCCGGGATCGGACGATATAAAGA
>DATMXY010000061.1:0-2057 GCA_035561275.1 Anaerovoracaceae bacterium
GTATATTGTATTAGAAGAGAAGGAAAAATGTTCCGTTTTATATGGATTCTTAGCTTGTCAAGGTGCCAGTCAGCCGAGCACGAACTTTTCGATCGCCTTGGCCACGCCGTCGTCGTTATTGCTGCCGGTCACATAGTCCGCGGCTTCTCTCAACGGCTCCACGCCGTTTGCCACCGAGATCCCAAGGCCTGCATACTGCAGCATCTCAAGGTCGTTATAGTTATCCCCGAAGCAGATGATTTCCGACGGCGCGATGCCCTTCATCCGCGCGTACCTGTCGATGGCGGACGCTTTGCTCACCTGGTCCGCACAGACGTCGAAAGTTTCCTCCCAGGAAACTGTGACGGAAGCGCCGGGAATCTCAGACAGCCTGTCGTAAAGCTCTTTTTTATCTGTCGCGCTTTCACAATTGACCAATACTTTATAGATTTCATCCATTTTGGCGAGATCCATGGGATCGATCTCTACCATGGGAAACCGTTCCGTTTCGGGCAGGTTGTCGTTAAAAGCGTAAAGCGGAATCAGATGGCCCATAAGTTTCTTGGTATAGAAGGTTTCCTCTCCATAACAGTGAAAAGACAGGTTTCTGTCTGTGAGAAGACGGAAAATCTCCTCCAGGGTATTTTTCTTCAACGGTTTCCCGTACAGCAGTTTCCCCGCCGCCTCTTTGATCAGCGCGCCGTTGCACGCGAGAATGGGTGTGTTTAAGTTCAATTCTTTGGCGAATCGCCGGCCTCCTCCGAAAATCCTTCCGGTTGCCAGCATGACGTCAATACCTTGTTCTGTAACTTTATGAATGACCGCCTTCGTATATTCCGAAAGCGTGTGATCGTCCCTCAATAATGTTCCATCCAGGTCGCTTACAATGAGTCGATAATTCATAGGTCCTCCTTATTTGATTGTTCTTATGCTGATTTCTCCTGACTTCAGCGTCTGCAGCCCCCCGCTCAAATGACGGACGACGAGGCCGCCGTCTCCGTCGATGTCCACGGCCGTGGCCGGGATACCTTCTGTCAGGTCCCGCTCCTTGTCCGAACCGGCCGCAGGAATGATCAGGATCTCTTTTCCCAGAACGAAAGACCGGTTTTTATATTCCCGGATAAACTCTCTTGTCTCAAGTTTATCGTTAATTTCAAGCATTTGGTTGATCACTTCCGCGATCAGCCGGTTGCGGGTGCTTTGCTTGTTAATTTCGCGTAATGATGTGTCGCTGGCATCCTCAGGCCCGTCGCCGGGTGGTTCTTCGAAAAGGGAGCCCGCGACGCCGGCAAGCTCTGCGGGGAAGGCGGCCTGCGGCGTATTGTAATTGATTCCGATCCCCAGGACGATGTAGTCGATCCGGCCGCTCTCAAAATCAGTCGCAGCCTCAGTCAGGATGCCGCAGATCTTTTTCTCTCCTTTATAGACGTCGTTGACCCACTTGATCCGGCAGCTGATTCCCGTCACGTTTTCGATGGCCTTGCAGACGGCTACGGAAGCGGCTGTGGTGATGAGTACCGATTTCGCGTTGTCTAGGCCCGGCCTGAGGATGAAGCTCATATAAATCCCGCCGGCGGGCGGGGAAAAAAAGCTCCGGCCCATTCTGCCTCTGCCCTTCGACTGTTCTTCGGCTATGACGACGGTTCCGGCTGCCGCGCCGTCCAGAGCCATTTTCTTCGCAGTAAGGTTTGTGGATTCCACAGACTTGAATACATGGATCCGGCCCGCCATGGAACCCGTTCTCACATAAGGAAGGATCCCTTCCGAGGAAAGCACGTCGCTGTCCGGAGCGAGGCTGTAACCTTTATTTGTTATAGCGTCGATACGATACCCTTCCCTGCGGAGTTCCTGGATCGCCTTCCAGACGGCAGCCCTTGATATGCTCAGGCGGTTTGCCAATTCCTCGCCGGAAACAGCGGACCCCTTATTCTCTTCCAATGCTTTCAACACGTTTTCCCTGGTGGACATTTTTCCCTTTCCTTTCTGTTCTAAAACGATTATACCGCATTTTTAGAAAGTTTTCGACTATAAATTCCTGAATCGTACCCTTGCCGGCAGGGGACGGAAAGGATATAATG
>DATMXY010000062.1:0-4243 GCA_035561275.1 Anaerovoracaceae bacterium
ATAGATAAAAATGAGGCGCTGCTGCAGAAACTGAGTTCCCAGATGGATTTGATGACGGTGGCGGGCAACGCAAAGCAGATCAGCCTGCTGGAAAACATTGGGATCGATACATACGACTATCTGATTTCCGCCACCAATTCCGATGAGAAAAACATCGTTATCTGTACTTTTGCCAAGAAGCTGGGCTGCAAAAAGGTCATTGCCCGGGTCAGGGATCCGGAACACATGAACCAGCTGGATTTCATCAAGGAGACGATGGGTATTGACTACATCGTAAATCCCGATTTGGCCATTACCATGGAAATTTATAAATTCCTGGTTGAAAAATATACGCTGAGCAACGGAATTTTTACCAGCGGGAAGATCTCTCTCATTGAGTTCAATACCGATAAAATGCCTGAGATCATCGGAAAAACCGTCCTTTTTGTCAATGAATCCTTTGGAAATATGCATGTCGTTTCGATTTCCAGAAACGGGAAGGTGATCATACCCAAAAGGAATATGGAAATCATGAAAGACGACTTTCTTTATGTAGTCGGCGAGAAAAATCCCATCACGCGCCTCAACGACCACGTCCATGAGAAAGGGAAATACACAAACCTTCAGAAGGTTATGATCATGGGAGGCGGAAAAACCGGCCTTTATCTTGCCCATAAGCTTTCTGAATTCGGTGTTTCCGTCAAGATCATAGAAAAGGACAAGGCGCGCTGCCAGTATCTGTCCAACCACCTGGACGACGTTCTGGTGCTCCATGGAGACGCCACCGACATCACATTACTCGAGGAAGAAAACATCGACGAGATGGACGCCGTGGTAACCACAACGGGCTTTGATGAGGAAAACCTGCTGCTGGCGCTGATGGCCAAGCAACGCGGCATCGAAGACGTGATCGCGAAGATCAGCAGAGAAAGCTATTCCACTCTTATTGCGAACATGGGAATCGATATGGCCCTGAATCCGCTGGACATGACCGCCAGCCAAGTCCTGCGTTTCATACAGGGCTCCAAACGCGTCATCTCTTCCCAGCTGATACAGGGACAGGCGGAAATGATAGAAATCATTGCCGACAATCATATGCGTCTTGCAAACAAGCCCATCGAGCATCTTGATCTGCCGGAAGGCGTTATCATCGCCGCGATACACCGCGGATCCGACGTGATCATCCCCAACGAAGATACGGAAATACTGAAGGATGACAAGGTGATCATCATCTGCCTGTTATCCGAACTTCCGGAACTGGAAAAGTTTATCCGCTCCGGCAGAACGAGTTTTTTCAAATAGAGGTGCCCCCTGAATATGGTTTTCAATTACAGAGCTGTTATCAAGCTCATCGGAATTATTACCGTTTTACTGGCCGCTTTCATGCTTCCTTCCCTAGTTGTCTCCTGGATCTACGGGGAGGCAGACGCAGCGGCCGCTTTTATCCGGACCATGGTCCCGATGCTGGTTGCCGGGGCTGTGATAACTCTGTCCGTGAAAGCGAATTTTAATCATCTGAAGATCCGGGACGGATACGTCATCGTCGCGCTCTGCTGGACGCTTGCTTCCGCTTTGGGCGCCGTTCCTTTTGTCATTTCCGGCTATATCCCCAATTTCTGCGACGCTTTCTTCGAGACCGCATCCGGCTTTACGACTACGGGAAGCTCTATTCTCACCGATATCGAAGCTCTTCCGAAAGGCCTGCTTTTCTGGCGTTCCTTTACCCATTGGATCGGCGGCATGGGGATCATCGTGTTTGCCATCGCGCTCCTGCCGATGCTGGGAATCAGCGGACAGAGAATCGCCCAGGCGGAAACGACGGGACCTACCTTCGGCAAGCTGACTCCAAAGCTGACGGATAGTTCAAAGATTTTATACACCATTTACATCTTCATGACCGTTCTGCAGGCTGCGCTTTTATGCCTTGGCGGCATGAGCCTTTTCGATTCCCTGATCAATACCTTCGGGTCTGTAGGTACCGGCGGATTTTCCAATTACAATATCAGCATCACCCATTATGGCAACTTGTATTATGAATTGGTGATCGGCGTTTTTATGCTCCTGGCCGGCGTCAACTTCACCTTGTATTATTATATCCTGAGGGGACACTGGAGGGATTTTTTCGCCGACAGCGAGATGAAATGCTATCTGATCGTTTTCAGTTCCGCCGTACTGCTGATTGCGCTGAACCTCTGGCTCTCCGGCAGCTATAACTCCATGGGGCTGTCGCTGCGATATTCCTTTTTTCAAAGCGCTTCCATCATGACGACCACCGGCTTTGCCTCCGCCGACTTCGATCTATGGCCGAGCTTCAGCAAAATGATTCTGTTTATCCTTATGTTCATCGGCGGCTGTTCCTCCTCCACAGCAGGCGGGATCAAGGCGGTCCGCTTTCTGCTGCTGTTAAAGCTTATGAAACGGGGAATCGCTATCCGCCTGCATCCGAGGGCTGTCGTATCCATAAAGATCAACGGAAAACCGATTTCGGCAGATACGGTTTCCGCCTCTGTAAATTTTATAATCCTTTATTTTGTAACCTTCTTTGCCGGAACGATCCTGCTTTCTTTGGAAAACTTCGATCTGATCACCACGGCAAGCGCTGTCGCCGCCTGCCTCGGCAATATCGGGCCCGGCTTCAACATGGTTGGGCCCATGGTAAATTTCAGCCTATTCTCCGACGCCTCCACATTGATGCTTGCATTCGTTATGCTGATCGGACGGCTGGAACTGTTCACAATCATTCTGCTCTTTACCAGACAATTCTGGAATCCTGACCGGTGAGGTGACTGATTATGTCTTTCAATGTTAAGGTTATTATGAGAATTATCGGGATCATCTCCGTCATCATCGGGGTTTCCATGGCGCTTCCCCTGCTGACCGCCTTTATTTACGGTGAAAAGGAGGTTGGATTCGCCTTTCTGAAATCTATGGCCATTTCGTTATCTACCGGTTTCTTCCTCTTTGTTTTTTTTCGCACGGATTCCACTGTGTTGAAGATCAGGGACGGCTATCTCATCGCTGCGGTATGCTGGTTCGTCGCATCCGCTTTGGGAGCTTTTCCATACATGTTTTCCGAAGTGATCCCATCCTATGGCGACGCTTTCTTTGAATCGGTCTCCGGATTTACTACGACCGGCGCCACGGTGATCGGGGATCTTTCCGCAATGCCGAAAGCGATCCAGCTCTGGAGGTCGTTCAGCCACTGGCTCGGCGCCATGGGAATCCTGATCCTGGCCATTTCCCTGCTGCCCGCCCTGGGTATCGGCGGCCTGAGAATTGCAAGCGCCGAGGCGCCGGGCCCCACCGTTGAAAAAATATCGACCAAGATATCCGACTCCGCCCGGAAACTGTATACCATGTATATTTCCTTTACGCTGATTGAAGTAATATTGCTGATGTTCGGCGGCCTGAACCTGTTTGACGCCCTGGTGCATACCTTCGGAAGCATCGGCACCGGCGGGATCTCCAACTATAAAAACGGGATCGCGCACTTTGAAAGCTTTTATGTGGAATTCATCGTAATCTTCTTCAGTACCGTCGCATCCGTCAATTTTGTATTGTACAACCTGCTCCTGCAGAGGAAGTGGAAAGAATTTTTTAAAGACGAGGAGCTCCGGGTATTTTTGACGATCCTGATCAGCGCTTTTCTGCTCATCGCTTTGAACCTGTGGGCATCGGGGACGTACGGACCCGGACTTTCTGCCAGAAATGCCATTTTCCAGTCTACCGCCTTCATGACGACCTCCGGCTATTCCATTGCGGATTATACCCTCTGGCCGTCCTTCAGCCAGATGGTCCTCTTCTGCCTGATGCTCATCGGGGGCTGCTCCGCTTCCACCTGCGGATCCATAAAGGTGATCCGGATCATGATCCTGTTCAAGCTCATCGTCAGAGGCATGTACAAGCGCCTGCATCCCAATGCCGTAGTTCCCGTGAAGATCGGCAGCAGGCTCATTTCCGCTGAGACCGTATCCAGGGTCAGCTCCTTTACCATACTGTATTTCACCGTATTCGTTTTCAGCTCACTGATCGTTTCGCTGGAGAATTACGATCTTCTGACGACGTTCAGCGCGGTCGTCAGCTCTTTGTCAAATACCGGCCTGGGAATGAACCTACTTGGCCCGGAAGGGAATTATGAAATTTTTTCTCTGCCGACAAGGCTGTATCTGGCGGTTCTGATGATTGCCGGACGTCTGGAATTGTTTACAATAATTATGTTGTTGTCACCATCTTTCTGGCGCACCCGATAGCTATTATTTTACAT
>DATMXY010000063.1:0-2799 GCA_035561275.1 Anaerovoracaceae bacterium
GTTTATCAACATTATTTCTTTAAGTAATTATGGGGGTACTAATCTGTGATACAAAAATTACGTATAAGAAAAGCTCATATCGCATTGATGGCCGCTTTCAGTTCCTTGTCGAAGTTTTCCAGTTCGGCGCTCAGATCATAGTCTTCTCCTTTCAGGATGGCCTTTTCAAGCTCGGAACTGGATTCCATGACGTACAGCATGCCAAGGGTCCCCCCCAGTCCTTTGACGGAATGGGCGAGGCGCCTTGCTTCATCGTATTTCTTTTCTCTTAATAAAACGGAGATGGCTTCCGCGGTGTTTGCATAATTTATTTTAAATTTTTCCACATGCTTATAATAGATCGATTCCATTCCGCCCAGGTTTTTAATGGCGTCCTCCCGTCCCGCAAGAGGATCCCTTGCGGCCTTTTCGGCGAGAGCGCTCTTTTTTATGATCCCGCTCTTTTCGGGCGGCTTCTGTTCGCCGGTATTGATCGCCGCGGTCCTGCCGCGGTCTGAGAAGCAAGGCGAAATGGCGTTGTAAAATGCTTCGGCCTTAAAAGGCTTCAGAATGAAGCTGTCAATCGTATCCGCGTGCTCGGCCCTGACCTGCTCATTGATATCCGACGCAGTCAGCGCTATGATCGGGGAAGCGACCGACATATTTTTTTTCAAAATGCCTGCGGCGGTGTATCCGTCCATATTAGGCATATGGATATCCATCAGGATCACATTGTAGTAATCGGCAGCCTTGTTCCTGCACATCTCGATGGCGGACATGCCGTCTGCCGCGGTATCGCAGGTGATATTCACTTCGTTCAGAAGCCGCACGGCAACTTCGGCGTTGATCTCCGTGTCCTCGACTACCAGCGCTTTCCCGCCTCTTCCGTTCAGGAGAGCCGCATTTGATACGTTTGCCGTGCCGACGAGCATCGGTTCCAGCGACTTTTTCGCCGGAAGGGAGAAATAGAATTTGCTTCCCTGGCCTTTCGTACTCTTGACCCACATGCGGCCATCCATGCTTTCAATGATATTTCTGCAGATATAAAGCCCCAGGCCGGTGCCCTGGTGCTGCTTCGTCAGATGGTTCTCGAGCTGCTCAAACTCCCGGAACAGCTTGGAGATGTCCTTTTCAGCGATACCGATGCCCGTATCCTCCACACAAAACTGGAGCAGCACGGTTTCTTCGTTTTCAGACAGGGTTTCCACCGAAAGCTTTACATATCCGGACTCGGTAAATTTACAGGCGTTGTTGATCAGGTTGACCAGCACCTGCACAAATCGGGTTTTGTCGAGATGCAGGCAAAGATTCTTGCTGAAATCATAACCGGTGCGCCATTCGATCCCCTTGACGGCAAGCTGACTGGAAAACATATCTTCGATGTTCCGGATTGCCGTTTCCAAAGAAAAGTCGGAAGGATAAAGGCTGAGGGTATTGCTTTTAATTTTGGACAGATCCAGCACGTCGCTGATGATGGTCAGCAGGATATCCGAAGAGGTTTCGATTTTTCGGACGAGATCCTTCTGATTCTGTGACAGGCGGGTGCTTTTCAGAAAGTGCACCATCCCCAGGATCGCGTTGATCGGCGTTTTGATTTCGTGGGAGATGTTTGCGATAAAGGAGTCTTTGGCCTGGGAATAGAAGTTGATCTCCTGCAGCTGCTTCCGGAGCTGCGCCTGCAGCTCCTCCGTTTTCGTGGCGTCCCGGAGCAGGTGGACATACTTGTTGTTCCCCCTGTCGTCTTCAATGGCAAAATAACTGTAAAGGATATTTTTCTTCCTGTTTCCGATGATGAGGTCCAGCTTCCCTTCTCCGTTGGGATTATCCAAAGTCGCATTTTCCAGGATGTCGGCAAGGCTCTGTTCAAAGGTGTCGTGAAGCGTTTTCCCTTTTGGGTCCTCCGCGGAGATCCCCAGGATATCCTTGTATTCCGGATTCATATAATCAAAGCGGTAATTCTTATCCAGGATCGCGATCCCTCCGTCGATATTTTCAACTACGGTGTTGTAAAGCTTGCTGAAATATGAATTATACGCGTTTTCACGAAGAATCAGGCAAAAGGTGGCGGCGGCAAAACCGAGCAGCAGGAGGGATACGGCCACCAGGGAATATTCCAGTAGTTTCTGACGCTGAAGGGCGACGTCCTCCAGCTGATTCATTCTGCTGATATAGCTTCTTGACAGCTCTGTCATAAGTCGGGATTGCTGGCTGTAGACGCTGTCAAAGCTGGCCGACATGATTTTCGCATAGTCTCTGCCGTCCACCGCTTCGCTGAGAATGCCGATGAGCATATGGATATTGCTTAAATAACTCAGGTAAAGCCGCTGCTCCGTATCACTGAATCGAATATATTCAGCCTGTGAAGAAATGGTAAACTCATTGTCAAGAAGAATATTCTTCAGGCTTTCCGTTGCCTGGTTTCCTGAAAAGACACGATATTCCAGCGTGATGCTGTCATTGTTGATATAATTGTTAACCTGGTTATAAAATTCAGATTTAAATTTCTCATCGTTGGTTTGGAGATACTGTTTTGCATTGAAGTTGATATTCCCCAGAAAGTTATAATATTTAATGCTGAAACTTAGCAGATTATCCTTGCGGGCGCCGATGGAGTATACCTCGTTTTGATAGGCAAAAACAGCCATAGAGTTCATAATAAGGATGATTACCAGGCTGATGATCATCACAGCCATGAAACTTAAATTTACTTTTTTCATGGGCAAAGCTCCTTTGAACGACGGCGTCAAGTCCGACAAGCCGATTGGAAAAGGGTCTGGACAGCCTTTAATATATATTCCTTTTTTGACCTTTATTTTACAA
>DATMXY010000064.1:0-3415 GCA_035561275.1 Anaerovoracaceae bacterium
AAAATATTGTTGGCATAATAGTTGCTCAATATATTTGAAACTTAAAATTCCCCGCTGAAGACAGGGCAAACAGGAGGTAACCGCATTGGAGAATCAAAAGACGTCGAAGCAATTGCTGGGGGAGCTGCTGGATAAACATTACGCCGATGCCTTGAGAGCAAAAGAAGATGGGAAGCCGGTCGCCTGGTCCACCTCGATCGCGCCCCAGGAGCTGCTCGAAACGATGGGCATTCATGTAGTTTATCCCGAAAATCATGCCGCGGCCATCGGCGCAAGAAAAGACGCGCAGGAATTTATCAATTATTCCGAGGGGAACGGGTATTCCGTCGACATTTGCTCTTATGCAAGAGTAAACCTTGCGTATATGGATATCCGGCACAGCGAGGCGCAGAACATGCCGCTTCCCGATCTGATCTTCTGCTGCAATAATATCTGCAACACCGTGATCAAATGGTATGAAAATATCGCAAGAGAATTGAATATCCCGATGATCCTGTTCGATCTGCCTTTTAACCATGAATACGAGGTGAACGACCAGAACGTGAAATATATCAAAGGTCAGATCCTCCATGCCATCGCGCGGCTGGAGGAGATAACCGGCGAAAAATTCGATTATGACCGCTTTGCCGAGGTTATGGAAATTTCCTCCCAGACGTCGGTATGGTGGAAGAAAGCCTCCCTCCTTGCCCGGTCGGCGCCTTCTCCCCTGAACGGCTTTGATTTGTTCAATTATATGGCGACCATCGTCTGCATGAGGGGGACAAAGGAAGGACTGGAACTGTTCAAGCTCTGGCATGACGAGCTGAAAGAGAAAAGTGAAAAAGGGATCGGCCCATGGAAGGACGGAGAAGAAAAATACCGGGTGATGTGGGACGGCATCGCCTGCTGGCCTTACCTGTCGGATACCTATAAAGTGCTGAAGAAGAACGGGATCAATATGGTCACTTCAACTTACCCGGATTCCTGGTATCTTGTGTACGGCATAAACGACATCGACGGAATGGCAAAGGCCTACAGTTCAAATTACGTGAACAGGAATTTGGACTTCGGCGCCGGTAACATCATAAAGATCGTAAACGACTTCAAGCTGGACGGTATCGTCTACCATTCCAACCGAAGCTGTAAACTGATGGATTTCAGGCAATTTGAAGTCCAGCGCCGGGTAGAAGCGGCAACGGGTGTTCCATCCGTGATTTTTGACGGGGATCAGACAGACCCCAGGGCATTTTCCCTCGCCCAGTATGAGACGAGGATCCAGGCGCTGGTCGAGATGATGGAAGCAAGGAAAAAAATCGGAGGCATAGTATGAGCGAAGCAATCAATCTGATCCGGGAATTGGAATCCATCGGGCAAAATCCGAAATCCTCTGTTCTGGCCTCTATGAAAAATACGGGAAAGAAGGCCGTGGGATGTTTTTACATCTATACCCCGGAGGAGCTGGTCTATGCGGCGGGAATGCTTCCCGTGGGCATGTGGGGCGGTCAGACTGTCGGGACACTGTCGAACCGTTACCTGCAGGGCTTCTGCTGCTCTATCATGAAAGCGAATACGGAACAAGCACTGCTGGGGAAATACGATTTTCTTTCCGCGGTGATCATCACGTCTTTCTGTGATACCTTAAAGTGCATCATTGAGAATTGGAAAACTGCGCTGCCTGAGATGAACATCATCCCGATGATCTACCCGCAGAACAGAAAGATACAGGCGGGCAGGGATTATATGCGGGAAGAGCTGGAGCGCGTAAAAAAGGAGCTGGAGCGGATAGCCAAAAGGAACATAACCGACGCCGGCCTGGAAGAAAGCATAGAGATTTACGACGAATATCGCAGCGCGATGCAGGAGTTTACAGATCTGGTTCAAAAACAGCCTGTGCTGCTTAACGCCAGGGCCAGACATCTGATCATAAAAGCCTCCTACTTTATGGATAAAAAAATCTATACCGAAAAAATCAGAAAGCTCATCAGCGAGCTGAATAAAATACCGGAAGATAAAACGCCGAAGAAAAAGATCCTTCTCACCGGACTCATCGCGGAACCAAACGGACTGCTTGACATTCTGACCGAGAATGAGATGTTTGTCGTTGCGGACGACCTGGCCCATGAATCAAGGCAGTTCAGGACCATCGCGCCGAAACGGGGAGACGCCTTGAACCGTATGGTGGAGAGGATCGCCATGCAGGACGGCTGCGCATTCCTGTACGACGAAGGGAAGTCCCGGGGAGCGCGCATCCTCGATATGGCGGCAAAATACCGCGCCGACGCAGTCATCTTCTGCCAGCTGAAGTTCTGCGATCCGGAAGAATTCGATTATCCGATCATAAAAAAGGAATTGGAGGCGGCAGGGATCCCTGCCCTGTATCTGGAGATCGAACAGCAGATGGATTCTCTGGAACAGCTGCGAACGAGAATACAGAGCTTCGCCGAAATGCTGATGTAATTGAAAAGTTGTTGTGGGGTTAAAGGAGATTAATATGTATCTTGGAGTAGACATCGGATCATCTTCTTCGAAAGCGGTTGTGATCGATAAGGCCGGAGTGATTCACGGCGAAGGTATCGTGAATATCGGTACCGGAAGCAAAGGGCCGCAGCAGTCTGTGGAAACAGCCTTAAAGCAGGCCGGCATAAAAAGGGAAGAGATCAGAAAATGCGTGGTCACCGGCTATGGAAGGCTGATGTATGAGGGCGCCGACAGGCAGATCACGGAAATCAGCTGCCATGCAAAAGGAGTAAAGCATTTGATTCCGAATGCAAGCACCATCATCGATATCGGAGGCCAGGACGCAAAGGTGATCCGGGTTTCCGTAAACGGGATCATTGAAAACTTTGTTATGAATGAAAAGTGCGCTGCCGGGACGGGAAGGTTCCTGGAGGTGATGGCCAGAGTCCTGGATTGTAAGATCGGGGAACTGGCAAGCCTGGCGGCGAAAGGCAGGCCTGGCGTGGCAATCAGCAATACCTGCACCGTTTTTGCGGAGTCCGAAGTGATTTCACAGCTTGCCTCGGGGAAGAAATTGGAAGACGTCGCGCTAGGCGCGCACAAAGCCATCGCCCAGCGGATCGCGGGACTCTGCAACAGGATCGGCGTTGCGGACGCAGTGGTGATGACCGGCGGAGTCGCTTTGAACCACAATGTGGTAACGGCAATCGAAACAGAGATCGGTCATCCGATCATCCGTCTGGAGGACCCGCAGGCGACGGGAGCCCTGGGGGCCGCGTTGTTTGCAAGGGACATGGACGAATGAGCGGTTTGAAAATATGAGTTATGGAGGGTAAGAATGGAAATCAAGAAAGTAGCAATGGTAGGCGGCGGCGCCATGGGAAACCAGATCGCGATGCAGGTTGCGATCTCCGGTTATGACGTCGCTTGCTGGTCCAGGAGCGCCGGGACCGTGGAAAAGGCGGAATCCTTCTCAAAG
>DATMXY010000065.1:0-3179 GCA_035561275.1 Anaerovoracaceae bacterium
GATATTGCTAAACTTAATAAGCGTAAGGAATGAAACACTTCGGTATTCTGGGAGGGAAGTATGAAATACGAGAAGAAACCATTGGAAGGCATAGTTGTGATTGACTTTACCCGAGTCTATTCAGGGCCGTACTGCACGTTGATGCTGGCTGACCTCGGCGCAGAAATCATTAAAGTCGAGCGGAAAGATTTGGGCGATGACAGCAGACAATTCCTGCCTCTGTTGGATGCTAACCGGGAGAGCGGATATTTTATGTACCTGAACAGGAACAAAAAAAGCATTGAGCTTGATCTGAAAGACCCGAAAGCAAGGGAAGTTGTATACCGCTTGTGCCGCAATGCGGATATGGTTGTGGAAAATTACGCTCCGGGAGTGGCAGCTCGCTTGGGCATCGATTATGAAAGCATTAAGAAGTACAATCCCGGAATCATATATGGTTCAATTTCCGGATTCGGCCAGACGGGGCCGTATAAAAACAAGGCGGCTTACGACGTGGTTGCCCAGGCTATGGGAGGGAATATGGCCATTTCAGGCTTTAAGGACGGCCCGCCGGTAAAGCTGGGAAATTCTATCGCGGACGCCTCCGCCGGCATCCACATGGCGTACGGCCTGCTGGGAGCGCTGTATTACCGCGATAAAACAGGCGTGGGCCAGTATGTTGACGTGGCGATGATGGACACCGTATTTTCGACTCTGGAAAATTTCGTCGTGATGCAGACCTACGCGGGGATCACTCCAACGAGAAACGGCAACGCCAATTTGGGCGCGGCGCCTTTTAATACGTTTACGACGAAGGACGGTTATGTCGCCATCGCGGTGGCAAACGACGCCCTGTTCGAGAAGTTTACGACCGCCATCAACCGCAGGGACCTGCTGGAAGTGCCAATGTTCAAGGATAACAAAGGCAGAAAGACCAATGAAAATATCCTGAACGCCATCGTGAATGAATGGACCTCACAGCACACGGCAAAGGAAGTGTGCGAGATCATGGACGAGGCCAAGGTCCCGGTAGGACCCATCCTAGGGATCGACGAGCTCATGGACGACCCGCAGATCAAAGATCGTGAAATGCTGGTTGAAATCGAGCATCCGACGGAGGGGAAGATCAAATTCCCTGGCAACCCGATCAAGTATTCGGAAACGAAGATTGAAGAATTTAAACCCGCCCCGCTGCTGGGCCAGGATACGGACGAGATCCTGCTGAACTTCGGCGACTATTCTGAAGAAGAGATCAAGGCTTTACGGGAAGCAGGCATTATCAGCAGCAAAAAATAAACAGTCAAAGTGCTATTAACTATCGGCCGCGCATTAACAAGCGGGAGTTTAATATAGGAGTAGAACAGGAGGAAAATTATTATGCGTACTTTTAAGGAGTATCAGGAAAAACTCAAGGGAATGAGGAAAAACGTCTACATGAACGGAGAACTCGTCGAGCGGGATCACCCTTCTCTGGTGAGAGGGCAAAACATTATAGCGATCACGTTTGGCGCCGCCCAATCCGAAGATGAGGAACTGCGGGAGCTGGCGACAGCCACGTCCCATCTGACCGGTAAGCCCATTAACCGGTTTGCCCACGTTTACCAGTCGGAAGAAGACCTGCTGAAAAAGCAGAAAATGATTCGCAAGCTGGGTGAAAAGGCCGGCGGATGTATCCAGAGATGCATGGGATGCGACGCCATCAATGCGATTTACGTCTCAACGAAAGAGATCGACGATAAATACGGAACCGAATACCATGAGAGATTCAAGAAATACCTTGCATGGTATCAGGAAAATGATTTAGTAGGCAATGCAGGTCAGACCGACGTGAAGGGGGACCGCTCCAAGAGGCCTTCCGAACAGGCGGACCCCGATCTTTATATGAGGATCGTGGAAAGAAGGGAAGACGGTATCGTGGTTTCAGGATGTAAGGCGCATAATACCATCGCACCTTATGCGGACGAAATCATTGTCGTGCCCACCAGAGCGCTGAAAGATTCCGACGCGGACTGGGCCGTAGCCTTTGCGATCCCCGCGGACGCGGAAGGCATCACCCTGGTGAACCGTCCGTCCTTCCCGGAAGGAAGAATCGAACTGCACGCCCCATACAATAATTTTGGTATCAGCGATACCATGTCCATTTTCGATAACGTATTCGTACCCTGGGAGAGAGTATTCATGTGCGGCGAAGCCGACTTCGGAGGCCGTATGGCGCTTGCTTTCGCCAACAACCACCGCTTCAGCTACTGCGGATGTAAGCCCGCCATCACCGACGTATTTATCGGAGCAACCGCTTTGGTCGCCGAATATAACGGCGTCGGCAAAGCGCCCCATATCCAGACCGAGCTGGCTGAATTGATGGCGACTGCGGAGTTGGTTTATGCGGCAGGCATTGCTGCCTCCGTCACCTCCGCGACGTCCGCGTCCGGTGCAAAGGAGCCGAACTTCCTGTACAGCAACTGCGGAAGATATCATGCGGGCGTAAACATCATGCATGAGTACGAAACCCTCATCGCCGTATCCGGAGGGCTTCCGGCAACCCTGCCTTTTGAAGGCGACTGGATCAACCCGGTTACAAAAGGTTACATGGAGAAATATATCATGAGAAATCCGGATATCTCCGCGGAAGACCAGCACAGACTGTTCCGGTTCATCAACGATTTCGCCGTTTCCAACTGGTGCGGCATGGAACAGTTCGCGGGCGTACACGGCGGCGGATCCCCCATCATGGAGCAGATCGGAATCAGGACCAACTACGATCTGGAAGCAAAGAAAAATATCGTCAGAAACCTTGCCGGAATCAAAAAAGTCGAGAAGAAAAAGGCATAATTAGGCCGGCACAGGCGCAATAGCCCTGTTAGGGCAAATAAGCAGTAGAAATCAACAAATCAACGTTCCGTAAACGGAACTCCGACACAAGCAAAGCTTGTGCTGCTGTCCGTTTTGCCATTGCAGCTGAAGCTGCGGCAAAAAGGCGGAGATTTGTGATTTCCTTGCATAAGTTCGCCATCAATTTGCTATGCAAATTGGGCGAGCTAGTATGAGCAATGGAGGGTAAGATGGAAATCAAGAAAGTAGCAATGGTAGGCGGCGGCGCCATGGGAAACCAGATCGCGATGCAGGTTGCGATCTCCGGTTATGACGTCGCTTGCTGGTCCAGGAGCGCCGGGACCGTGGAAAAGGCGGAATCCTTCTCAAAG
>DATMXY010000066.1:0-12086 GCA_035561275.1 Anaerovoracaceae bacterium
TAATATATCAATGGATGAACAGTGTAACTGTGAATCTACTGCAGGAACCGCGGGATGTATGGTGTAACCATTTTCCCGTGTTGTTCCTGCGAAATATATTCAGCATATCCTGGGGAGGCCTTCCCCGTAGAGCACGTCTACGACGCGGCTGCCGCCCAGCCTCGTTTTCATGACGACGCCCTTGCCGGCAACTACTTCGGCGATGATAGCCGCACCTTTGCCGCACTCGGTTTTCTTCATAAACCCCAGGGCGCTTTCCGCATCTTCCGCCGCTACTACCGCGATCATCTTCCCTTCGTTTCCCATGTACAGAGGGTCCAGCCCTAAAATGTCACAGAACCCCCTCACTTCCGGATCGACAGGCAGCGATCCTTCCTTGATCTCGATCCCGCATTTCGAGGAATCCGCGATCTCATTCAGCACCGTTCCAAGGCCGCCCCTTGTCACATCCCTCATGGCTTTGACTCTGATTTTATTCTCAAACAACGATTTTACCAGAGGGTTCAAACAGGCACAGTCGCTTTTGATCTTGTTTTCAATCTCCATTCTGGCGCTGAGGATGCATGCGTGGTGGTCGCCCAGGTTGCCGGAAAGCAGGACCACATCCCCCGCGCTGCAGTTTCCTGCGCTGATATCGCGCTCCGCCGGAATGATACCGATGCCGGAGGTGCTGATATACAGGCCGCCTTTTCCTTCAACGACCTTTGTATCGCCGGCAACGATCTGAACGCCCGCTTCCGCAGCAGTTTCCGCCATAGATGCGACGATCTGCTCCAGCAAGAAAAGCTCAAGACCCTCTTCAAGAATAAAACCTGCCGTGATATATTTCGGCGCCGCGCCCATCATGAGCAGGTCGTTGACCGTGCCGCAGACCGCCAGTTTTCCGATATCTCCGCCTTTGAACACGACAGGGGTCACCACAAAGGAATCGGTACTGTAAGCAATTTTACCGTGAAGCTCCAGAACCGCCGCGTCTTCCATTTTGTTCAATACGCTATTGGAAAAATATTTGCCGAAAATATCCCTCATCAGGTCGGCAGAAGCCTTTCCGCCGCTGCCGTGAGACATGCTGATCCTCATTTTCTCTCTCCTTAACATTCTGTCCGGCTCTTTAGAGCCGTTGGCAGAATTTATGCTAGAAAATCACAAATCTCCGATTTGTAGCTTTTCGTCGTATTTTTTTCTCATATGTTCCGATGCCAGATCCCGCAGGCTCCTTCCGAAGAAACCATGCACGGCCCGTACGGATCCATCGGATTGCACGAATTGCCGAACATGGGGCATTCGTCAGGGTTGATCCTCCCGATGATGACGTCGCCGCAGCGGCATGCCTCGGGAAGTTCTATGTCCTTGTCTAATCCTTTGCTGCCGCCGTCGAAGGCCTCATACTCCGGCCTGAGATAAAGGCCGGAATCCGGAATTATGCCCAGCCCCCGCCACATGGCGGCTCCGGCCTCAAAGTAACGGCTGATGATCTCCTGTGCCTTTTTATTCCCTTCGGCCTTCACCGCATTTTTATATAAATTGTGAACTGCAGCCGGCGGTTTGCCGTCTGACCCCGCAGTCTCCTGTTTTCCGTTTGATTCCGGCACTCCCTGTTTTGTACCTGGGCTTAATTGCTTTACAATATCGTAAATCCCCGCCAGAATATGCTCCGGCTCAAAGCCCGCCACCACAAAAGGCTTATGATATTGTCCGGCAAGCTCCGTGTAGGCGTTGCTGCCGATGATGACGCTCACATGGCCCGGACAGAGAAAGCCGTCGATCCCGTCCTCGTTTTCGCAGATCCACTGCAAAGCCGGCATCACAGTTTTCAGCGCAGTCAAAAGCCGTATATTTCTCACGCCCCGGCGTACCGCCTCTTCCATGGCCAGCGCATAGGCAGGCGCTGTCGTTTCAAAACCCACCCCGGCTATCACATAAATCAGATCCGGATTTTTTCCCGCTTTTTCCACGGCCTCCATGGGGGAATACATCAATTCAACTCTGGCGCCGTCTCCCCTGGCCTGGGACAGGCTTCCGCCCCGCCCCGGCACCTTCATCATATCGCCGAAAGTAACCAGAATGTAGTTTTCCTTCATGGCATATTCGACACACCGGTCGATATAGGCCGCCGGCGTAACGCAAACGGGGCATCCGGGCCCTGAAATCAATTTGATCTTCGGCGAGATCAGGCTCCTGATCCCACTTCTAAAGATGCTTGCGGTATGAGTGCCGCAGACTTCCATGATCTTAACGGAAGGGCCGTCATATTCCTTCAGTTCTTTTATGATCTGTTCAACGTTCAACATGCTCCTACGCCAGCTCCTCCAACTCCCGGAACAGCTCGATCAGCTCCAGCGCCCTGTCCTGCGGCATGACTTCGATGGCGCAGCCTGCATGAACGAGGACATAATCCCCCACAGCGGGATCGACAAGGCCTACGTTGACATCGACGATATTCCCGTTGAAATCTACTTTCGCTTTGGGCGGATTCAGGGAAACGATTTTTCCCGGTATTGCAATACACATATTATTGACTCCTAAATTATTGATTTAAAGAATTTTTGTTTTACGATGACGCATTTTGCCGATGCCGCTGTCGTTCAATTTTATCATTATGCCGTTTTTCCGTCAAATATTTCATGCCGATATAATTTTGTCCCAGGCAGATCCCACCGTCGTTGGGTCCCACGGAAATGTTATAATAAGGCCGGAAGCCTTCCATCCTCAGCAGGGCAAGGGTCCGCTCCATGAGGATTTTATTCTGGAAGACGCCGCCGGTCAAAGCCACTGTATCAACGTTCTCCCTCCGGCGAATGAGCTTGCAGACCTTTAAGATCATGTCCGTAACGGCACAATGAAAGCCAAGCGCGATACGGCCTTTGTCGGCGCCGGAATCCATCGCTTCTTCCACGCGCCGGAAAACCGGCCCGGCAGATACCAGGATGCCTGTATGCTCCACGTTATGCGCTTCACCATGCTCCGCGCCTCCATGGTCTTTGATGTCGAAGGCCATCTCCCACGATTCCAGCCCCCTATCCAGCGCCGTTGCCGCGGCGTTTTCCAGCAGAATGGCGCATTCGCCCTCATACCGGTTATCGTCGTGGATCCCCGTAAAGGCGGCGATGGCGTCAAAGAGCCTGCCCATGCTGGAGCTGTCGATGGTATTGATTCCGTGGCTGATGCCTGCTTTCACCGTCGGCCATCTCGAGTCGTCCGGCTCCCGCAGGAAATTGATCGGGTTCTGCCCTTCATCCGGCAGCCTGCCATGAATCTCCTCCTGTTTTCGGCAGTGATAAATATAGCTGAGCGCCGACTTCCAGCCCTCTTTCATCGAGGAATCGCCGCCAAGCAGTTTGACATACTCCAGGTGTCCTGCGCGTCGGAAATCAGCATCGCGGCAGATCAGGAATTCCCCGCCCCAGACGGCGCCGTCTGTCCCGTATCCCGTACCGTCGAAGCTGACGCCGATAACGGGACCCTGTAAGTCATGCTCTGCCATCACCGAGGCCGTATGGGCATGGTGATGCTGCACCTTCAGGAGTTCGATCCCGTGCTCCCGCGCGTATTGCTCAGCAAATTTTGTGGTGAAATAAAGAGGATGGAGATCGCAGACGGCAAGACCAGGCCGGATGCGGAACAACTCCGCCATCCGTTCAACGTTTTCTTTATAAATCGCTTCCGCTTCCCGAGTGTCCAGGTCGCCGAAGTACTGGCTGACGTATGCGAAGGGCCCTTTGCTCAGCGAGAAGGAAGACTTCAGCTGTCCCCCCGCTGCAAGGATCATATCCCGCTTCGCCAGTCTATTGTTAATGTACAATGGGACAGGGGCATAGCCCTTGGATCTTCTGATCATCTGGGGTTGTCCGTCTATCACCCTTGCCACCGAATCGTCCAGCCGAACCCGGATCTTTCTTTCATTATAAAATACTGCGGAAAGCGTTTCCTCTTCTCTGTGTTCCGGCTCCTCCACCCCCGGTCCGGCAGGGCCGGCCGGCCTCTTCGGCGCCAGAGAAGCCTGCAGTTCGAACATCTCTTTGTCATCCTTGATGATGGGCATATCGGAAAGGTTGGCGCTGGTCATAATCAGCGGACCGCACCGGTTGACGAGCACGAACTGCACGCCCATACTTGGAAGAAACGCGCCGATATAACGGCTGCTCTTATATACTTCCGGGCAGATTTCGCGATTGTCTCTAAAAGCACCGTTGCCGCGGCCTGCGTCGGTATTGTCATGCATTTCCTCTATTGGCCGCTTTCGTTCCAGCAGCACGATGGGCCTGGCGCCGGACAAAAGCAGTTCTTCCTCTTCCCGGATGACATGGCAGTATTCCCTGATCTGCTCCATATCCCGGAACATGACGGCGAAAGGTTTTTCCTCTCTTATCTTCAGCCGCCTCAGAGTTTTTACCGGAGCTTCGTCGAAAGGGCTGCAGACAAAGTTGTAACCGCCGACGCCTTTTAGCGCGATGATTTTTCCATCGTTAATAAGCGATACGGCCATCATAACGGGATTTACGGCCCGTTCCATGATCTTTCTGCCGGCGTCTAACCCCATGGCCGCAGTTGAAATCGGCCCGTCACAGTTTTCCGTAAGCCGGTATTCCAGCATGGGCCCGCAATCGTGGCAGGAGATGGTCTGGGCATGGTAACGGCGGTCTTCCCTGTCCGTATATTCCCCACGGCAGAATTCACACATGGAAAAATCGGTCATCGTCGTATTTTCCCTGTCGTAAGGGATCTTGTCAATGATGGTATACCGCGGACCACAGGCCATGCAGCTGATGAAAGGATGCAGATACCGCGGATTTTCGGGGTCCTGAACTTCGGCAAGACAGTCGGGGCAGATGGAAAGGTCGGCCGGGATCATGGCCGCCTCGTCGTCTCCCTCGTCGCTGTCCAATATCGTAAAGCTGCCGAATTCGCGCGGCTCTGCCTCTTCGATTCTCATATGGACGATTTCCGCAGGCAACGGCTTCTCTTTTTTCAGCGCTTCAATGAAAGCTTCGATCCGCTCCGGGGTATCCGTCAGGACAAGATCGACAAGACCGCCGATGTTCAGGACTTCTCCCTTCATTCCAAAGCGGTCTGCCAGTTTAGCAGCAAAGGGCCGGAAGCCGACCCCTTGCACGATTCCCCATATTTTAATTTTTACTGTCTTTCTGTTGGACATTTTATCAGATCCTCCGGAGCACCGGTTAATCATTGGAATGGCGATGTCCCTCTTGTTTTTCCCCGTGATGGTGGTGGTGGATGGCTTTCATTTCTTCCGCCTGTTTTGCGATCCAGGCGGCGACCTCCGCGAAGCCATCTCCCGTCTTTCCGGAAACCTTAAAGACAGGCGCTTCTTTGTTCAGTGCCCTTACGCCTTTCATGAAGAATTCCTCGTCAAAATCGAGATAAGGAAGCAGATCCACCTTGTTCAGCACAATGGCGCCGGCCTTTTCAAAAGCCAGCGGATATTTGTACGGTTTGTCGCTCCCCTCGGTTACCGTGGAGATGAGCAGCTTGCAGTGCTCCCCGATGCTGAACTCCGCCGGGCAGACCAGGTTTCCGATGTTCTCGATAAAAAGGACTCCCTTTTCATCGAATCTGATGTTCTGCGCCATATTACGGACCATCGGCGCGTCCAGATGGCAGGCTCCGAAGGTGTTGATCTGGAATGTGTCAATGCCGAGACCGCGCAGATCCTTCGTGTCGATATCGGATTCTATATCGCCCTCTATGACATATGGCTTCAGGCTTTTTAAATTCTTTATGATATTTTTAAGAACTGTGGTTTTGCCCACGCCCGGCGCCCCCATCACGTTGACTACATAGATATGCTGATCTGTGAGGTCCTCATTGGTATGCGCGGCGATATGGTCATTCTCGTCATAAATACCCGCCATCACATTTACTTTCAATACATCGTGCATGTTTTCTTCCTCATTTTCAGTGAATTTAATCGGACTAATTTGTGTCCCTGCCAGGATATTCTCGGCGCGGTGTGCAAATTTTCAGTTAATGTGTAAATATTACAGTATTTATCGAATTCTCTAACTAATACCGATCCAAATTTCGCTCAATACTTTCAATTTTGTAAATTATTTACAAAATCGTTACACAAAACTTAAAATTTTGCACACTTCACGTTTTACTTCCTGCTTGAATCGGCATTTCCTTAGATTATCTTTCAATTTCTATGGACTCGATATAGAACTCCTTGCCGATCTCCGTCGGCTCTCCCTCCGCTCCGCATTTCGGGCATGAGAAAGAAAGGAATTCCCGTTCAAACAGTTCCCCGCAGCCGGTACATCTCATTTTTGCCGCTACGCGCTCAATCTCGATGGACGCGCCCTCACAGAGAGTCCCTTCCGAAATGACGTCGAAATACATCTGGATCGTGTCGCCGACAAAGCCGCAGTAGTCTCCAGCCACCAGCTTTATGGACTTAACCCGAGAAGCACACAACTCGGTTGCGTGCTCCTCTGCAAGTTTAATGATTTGTTGTGTTATTGGAAATTCATGCATGATTCTGCTTCTTTCAGGCCAGGCTTACGCCTCAGCCTTTTCTGCCGGCTTTTCTTCAGGCTTTGCCTCCGCTTTCGCGGGCTCCGCAGCAGGCGCTGGCTTTGCTTCCGGTTTCGGCTCGGCTGCCGGCGTGGGTTTTACTTCCGGTTTCGGCTCGGCTGCCGGCGCTGGCTTTACTTCCGGTTTCGGCTCGGCTGCCGGCGCGGGTTTTACTTCCGGTTTCGGCTCCGGCGGAGCTCCTACATAGGTATCCACGATCTTTTCCGTGCTTGGCGTCGTGTATGTATTCTCGTTCGTCAAGCATTTCTTCGGGCATACTTCAACGCAGCAGCCGCACTGGATACACTGCATCCTGGCGATCTCCCAGGACCTCTTGCCCTTTTCAACAACGATGGCGTTGGTCGGGCATTTTCTCTGGCAGATCCCGCAGAAAATGCATTCGTTGATCTGATTTTCAATGTGGCCTCTGGTTCTTTCCTGCCACTCCCTCGGTATTACGGGGTACATGAGAGTCGCCGGCTTTTTGAACAGGCTTCTCATGACCATTTTTCCCAATTTAAATGCTGGCATCGCTCTCACCTACCTTTCTGTACAGCTGATGCACGGGTCGATTGTCAATACGATCATCGGAACGTCCGCCAGGTCGCAGCCCTGCAGGCATTTTACCATGGCCGGAATGTTCATGTTGGTAGGAGTCCTGACTCTGATCCTTTCCAGGAACTTGGAGTCTGCGCCCTTTGCGTAATAGAAGGCTTCTCCTCTCGGTTGCTCGATTCTTGTTATAAATTCGCCCTTCGGTACGTTACCCTTCACCGCAGCCGCGATCTCACCCTCGGGGATCTGCTCAACAGCCTTTGCGATGAGGTCGATGGACTGATAGATCTCCTTGATCCTGACGATGGTCCTTCCGTAGCAATCGCCGGCGGCGTCGGTGACGGGTTCGAAGCCGAGCTTCCCATAGACGCCGTTTTCAGTGAGCCTGATATCCTGCTTCAGTCCGGAGGCTCTTGCCATGGGGCCTACTGCGCAAAGCTCGGTGGCGTCCTGTTCGGAAAGATATCCGACGCCCACAAGCCTGTTCTTTACGGAATAATCTTGAAGGAAGGTATCGGTCAGTTCTTTGAGCTCTTTCCCCATTCCTCTCAGAACGGTTACCATTTCGTCCAGGGTGGCTTTGTCGACGTCTTTTCTGACTCCGCCGACCTTGCACACGGAAAAGATGACCCTTCCGCCCGTGGTTTTTTCAAACAAGTCGAGCACGCTCTCCCGCAATCTCCAGCAATGCATGAACAGGCTTTCAAAGCCGAAGCCGTCCGCCAGAAGCCCCAGCCACAGCAGATGGCTGTGGATCCTGGAAAGCTCGTGCCAGATAGTCCTCAAATAATTGGCCCTTTCGGGGACTTCGATGTTCATGAGGCCTTCCATTACATGGCAGTAGCCCCATCCGTGCCCGAAGCTGCAGATGCCGCAGATTCTTTCTATCACGTATACCATTTCGGTATACTCCTTTTTTTCCACCAGCTTTTCCAGTCCTCTGTGAATGAATCCGATGGACGGGATCGCTTCCACTACCTTTTCGTCTTCAATAACCAGGTCGAGATGTACCGGCTCCGGAAGAACAGGATGCTGCGGTCCGAAAGGAATAATAGTTCTTTTACCCATTTCTTACTCTACCTTCCTTTCTCAGTCTTTTGGGTTCCACGGCGTCTGCTGTGCAACCCTGAAGAAGTGGCCGCCGTAATTGAGAGCCATGTGCTTGAACTTCACGCCGAAGAGGTCCTGCATCTCGTTTTCATAGATAAAAGCAGGCCAGTAAATCCCGGTGATGCTCATGATTTCTTCTTCCTCTGGAAAAACAAGTCTTAAATTCGTCAGGACGTGATCCTTATCAAAGGAATACGTCAGTTCAAATCCTTCCGAAACCTTGGTGCAGCAGGCCTGTCCGAAACGGTAGCCTTCCGCCTTCAGGTCCTGAACCTTTTCTATCAGCTGAGCAGGCTCAAGGGCAACGAAATTCTGTATTTTCCACTTCTCACTCATTTTAAGCCTCCTCCTTTTCTTTCACTTCCGCAGCTTCTGCAGTAGATTTTGTTTCCGCAGCTTTTCCGGCAGGATCCGCTCCGGACTCATCCGCAACGGCAGTTTCCGCTGCGGCCTGCGCATCGGCGTTTTCTTCCGCTTCCGCTATGGCCGCGTCCTTTGAATCGGCTTCCGCTTTGGCTTTCAAAGCGGCTGCGGGCTTCTTTTCCATGGCGGCGCGTTTTTCCGCCAGAACGCCGAGACCCTTGACAACGCCGTCGATGATGGCTTCCGGCCTTGCCGCGCATCCGGGAACGTAGACGTCCACCGGAATCACGGTGTCGATGCCGCCCATGACGTTATAACATTCTTTAAAAATACCGCCCGAGGTGGCGCAAATTCCAATTGCCACGACGACCTTTGGCTCCGGCATCTGTTCGTAGATCTGTTTTATGACGCCGATGTTCTGCTCGTTGACAGAACCCGTAACCAGGAAAATATCCGCATGCTTCGGGTTTCCGGTATTGATGATACCGAACCGCTCCACGTCATACATAGGGGTAAGGCATGCCAATACTTCTATATCACATCCGTTGCAGCTGGAACCGTCATAGTGGATGACCCACGGCGATTTTGTTACATATGACATCGATTACACCTCCTTAACCCCTAAAATACAGCACAAGCAAGTTCACAAATCCCAGGGTGATCGCCACGATCCAGGAAGCGTTGATTGCAATCTGCCACTTCATTCTTGCATAGCTGTTGTCGATCAGAATTTCCACGAAATAAACCGCGAGGCAGACGATCACCGCCAATATCGGCGTCCATGCCGCCGTATTCACGAAGAATAGGTACACGAAGCCAAGCAGGAAAATGTTTTCATACCAATGGGCGATTTCAATGACTGCCATGGTTTTTCCGGAAAATTCGGTGGTCATTCCTTTTACCAGCTCCTGATGCGCGTGGTGCGACATGCTTAAGTCAAAGGGCGACTTTCTCAGCTTAATGGTTAGAATGAACACAAATCCGAGAAATATACCCGGCAGGTATTGTATTCCCAGCGACTGTGACGTCACGATATCAGAAACGTTGAAACTTCCGGTAAGGACGTAGAATCCCACTGCCGTAATCAGAACCATGGGTTCGTAGGCCATCATCTGCAGCAGTTCCCTTTCCGCGCCGATCTGGGCGTATGGGGAATTGGAGGAAAATGCCGCAACGACCAGGAAAATGCTCGCCAGGGTCAGCGTAAAGATGACCAGCAGCAGATCCCCTCCCGCGAAGAAGAAGCAACCTGTGATGATGATAAAGATCAAAAAGCAGGTTACGTAGAAATCCTGGACTTTGTTGACCGTGATGGGTTCTTTTTCCAGCAGCTTGAAGAAATCATAAAACGGCTGGAGGATCGGAGGCCCGAACCGGCCCTGCATCCTTGCGGAAATTTTTCTGTCGATGCCCGCAAGAAGCCCTCCGGCGATGGGCGCAAGGATCAGGTATGCTGCGATACCGATGATACTTGTCGTTAAATTCATTTACAGCAACCCCCCTACTATTAATGAGAATGTAGCGACGAGAACCACTACGGTGGAGATGACGCCGATGACATTCATTCTCTTTTCAGCAAAATAATCTTCCATATACCAGTTCTTCAGGGATACGGCCGTAGGCTTCTCCATGGCGCCCAGGAAAGTCAGGTCGTCGCCCAGGTTCGCGCCTGCCATATAGATCGGTACAATCCGCTTGTTTGTCTTTCCATAGAACAGCAGAGGCAGTAAGACCACCAGGGCCAGCATGGCCGACATCAGGTACATGTTTCCGGACGACAGCGCCAGCACGGCGACCGAGGGGTAGATGGACTCCAGGTACGGTACGACGAGGAAGGACGACATGACCGGGAAAATCAGGCAGATCACAACGGTGAGCACGGTCAGGGAAGTGAGTACGAGCCATTCTTCCTTGTGTACGTTCTGCTGGATGTTTTCCCGCTTCGCCATGACAGCGACCATCTTGCCCAGCCATTTTGTCCAGTAGAACAGGGTGGCGGCGCTGCCGAATATGATCATCATGACCAGCAGGATGTTGCCCGAATCGATGAAGGCTTTCATCGCAGCCCACTTGGAAATAAGCATTCCCAAAGGAGCGAGGAACATCCCGGAGATACCGACGATCATGAAGGTCGCCAGCTTCGGCATTCTTCCGAAAAGGCCGTCCATATCTTCAATATCCCTGCTTCCGATATTATGTTCCGCGGTACCGACGCAAAGGAACAGGAGCGACTTGGTGACCGCGTGGAATATGATCAGCATGATCGCCGCCCAGACCGCCGCATAGGATCCGATGCCGCCGCAGGCTACGATCAATCCGAGGTTTGCGATGGTGGAATAAGCGAGGACCCTCTTGGCGTTGCTTTGTGAAATCGCCGCAAAGGACGCCATCAGGAAGGTGATGCCTCCTACCAGCATGACCATGATGCCGGCAATATTCCAGCCGAGAACCGGCGCCAGCTTCACAACAAGGAATACGCCTGCCTTGACCATCGTGGATGAGTGAAGCAGAGCGGAGGTGGGCGTCGGCGCTACCATAGCGCCGAGGAGCCAGCTGTTGAACGGCATCTGGGCTGCCTTTGTGATTCCCGCAAAGGCCAGCAGCGCGGCCGGAACGACTACGCTTGTCGTCGTCGTACCGATGATCAGCATTTGATCCAATTCCAGTGTGTTGTAGAAACTGCCCAGCACAACGATTCCCAGCACAAAGCCGAGACCGCCGAGTAAGTTCATGATCAGGGCCCTGAATGAATTATTGATGGCTTCTTTTGTTTTTGTAAATCCGATGAGGAAGAACGAGCACAGAGTGGTGATCTCCCAGAAGAAATACAGCCAGACAAGATTGTTGGAAAATACGATGCCAAACATTGCCGCCAGGAACAGGAACATCAGGAAGAAGAACCATGGTCTTCTGTCCGGCTCGCCGTGATGGTGATGCTGGAAATCCTTCATATAACCGATGGAATACCAGCAGATCAGGGTGCCGATAATACCAATGATCAGGACCATTATGACAGACAGCCTGTCTACATAAAGATTGTGCGTTACTTGGATTCCGTGTCCGACGTTCTGCTCAAACCAGACCATAACAGGCGTCTGTATCGCCGCAAGGACTGAAGCAAGGTATTTCTTATACTTGATGCCCAGGTAAAATATTAAGACCGCGAGACAAACCTCTATCCCCATCATCAGGTAATTTACGGTTTCATTCTCGAATTCAAAATACTCCCCGCCGGAGCCGAAGTACTGCACTGTGAGATAAATGGAAGCCGCCGCGATCACGACGGAAGCGACCTTCACAATGATATCTCTTGCCACGTCAGTCTTGAGAACCAATAGAGCCAGAGCAACTACAAACGGAAACAGGATTAGAAAAAAAATAGTGCTCATTAAATCCTCCTATCTAGTTGTTCTGTAAAAGCATACCAAATTTTACCTGTTTTTCCTGTCTAAAACAAAGCAATTTGGCCCACTTCACATCCAGAACCTTAAAATCATACGTATACATTATACTTAGAGCAAGCT
>DATMXY010000067.1:0-5526 GCA_035561275.1 Anaerovoracaceae bacterium
CTCGGAGGTAGTCCTCCGGAAGCAGCCTTATTTATGCTGATCAGGTTCCTTATTATCAGTATCCGGTATGTATCCGGCACTCAGATCATATTCTTATCCAGGTATTTCGTCAGCTTGCCCAGGCAGTTCACATAACAACCGAATTCGTTGTCATACCATCCGAATATCTTTGCGTGGGTAACCGGAAAATTGATGTCCCGGGACGTGTCGATCCCGTATTGCTGCAGGATTTCGGCGCTCAGGGGAAGAAATCCCGTACGGGTGTGGTTTTCATGGCCTTCGATCACGACGGCCGCAGGGCACCCCATCAGATCCGACGATACGTTCTGGTCCTCGCTGAAAATCAGTAAATCCTTCTGGGACCCGGACGCGGCTTTTTTATAGATATCATTGATGAAATCCTTGGTAATAACCGGCTCCCCCGTTTCGGACAAAATGGTCCGAAAAGTCAGGTTGAGGGAGATCAGCGAAACCGTGCTGGTGGGTACACGGATGGAATCCGCCATAAAACCGATTTCTTTGATTTCCGGGAGGATCTCTTCCAGGGCGATGGCCGCGCCTGTGGTAGTCGGAATGATGTTGTTCATGACAGAGCGGTTCCGCCTCAGATCGTCGGAGCCGGCTTTGGGCGGCGCATCCAGTATGCTCTGATTGTTGGTCGCGGCATGCACCGTCGACATGGATGCAGTGACGATTTTGGACGTTTCCTCCGTTTCCAGCAGGGGCTTTATCATGTGGGCCAGAGCCGTCGTCGTACAGCTTGCCGCGGAAATGATGTGGTGCTTCAGCGGATCGTAACCGAAATGGTTGACCCCGTAAACGAACATGGCGCTGTCCGCCGGCATTTTCTGCGAAGAGTCCTTCATTTTAAACGGCGCGCTCACGATGACCTTCTCCGCCCCCGCCTCCAGGTGTCCCCGCAGGCTGCCCTTTCCGTAATCGGCGGGAAGGGCAGGGTCGAGGAAAACGCCGGTACAATCTATTACGAGGCGGACGCCCTCCCTGCTCCAGGGGATATCCCTCGGGTTTCTTTCCTTCGTCAGCACCTTTACCAGGATCCCGTCAAACGAGAAGAGATTTTCCGCGTGTTCGACAATTTTTACTTCGCAGGCTTTTCCCGTATGGCCGTAGAGGAATCTGTCCAGCGATCCGTACGTGGAGTCCGTGGTGAGATACTGGACGATGTCCGTTCCTTTCCTGCCCGCTTCACGTCCCGCATTGATGACGATCCCGTCAAAATGCCTGAGATTCAGGTGGTTCCAAAGGGTCAGCTTCCCGATCCTGCCGATCCCGTTGATACCCAGCATTTTTTTGCTTTTCAGTTCTGTCTGCATTTCTCTACTCCTTAAACTTTTTTTCAATCGATCCGGACTTCATAAGAGCCTTCATAGATGAGGCCTGAATTTCCGTCGATGGACAGCTTATCCCCCGGAACATAATTTCCGCCGTTGAGGGCGCACCTTTTTCCGACGTCGTCGACGATAAGGCTTTTGCAGCTGACGATGCATACCTTGCCCAGACCCGCCGCCGTTACCGCCGCGTGGGAGGTCGCTCCGCCCTTGGCGGTGATCAGCCCGTCGCAGTTGAAGATCAGCGGAATATCGTCCGGGACCGTATCCGGCCTGACCAGGATGATTTTATCCAGGGGATACTCTTTTCTGATCCGTTGGATATCGCCCATGTCAAAGGCAAGCGTCCCCGACAGGGCGCCTCCGCTGACTCCGATGCCGCTTCCGATGAGCGTCATGCGTTCCGGCGCCGGAACGAATCTGCTCAGGGCTTCCTGTTTTTTCCGATGCTGGTTTCTGGTCTGGAGGATATACAGGCTGTCGGGGTGTTCCGACTCAAAGGTAAATTCGATTTCCTGATGGGTATAGCCGTACCGCTCGATCATTTCCCTTGCGATGGAGAGCAGTTTTTCGTAAATGTCCGGAAATGCGGATTCCAGGGAAATGCTGGAATCGCTGCTGTATTGCTTCCTCTGCTTTTCGGTGATGGGCAGCGTGTTTACCAGGCCGGAGACAACGTCCTCCCCCTGGCTGCAGACGGCAAAGTCGCCGTAAAGGTTGATCCCGGATTTTCCATTGAAGGGGCTGTTTGTAAATACCACGCCCGTTCCTGAATTCGGCGACAGGTTCCCGAGGATCATCTTCTGAACCACGACGGCGGTGCCCCATTCGTCGGCGATCTGAAGGTGGTTTCTGTAATAGGCGGCGCTTTCCAAAGACCAGGAGTCGATGACGCTCAAAATGGCTTTTTTAAGCTGTACATACGGGTCCTTTTCGATCCGGACTCCATGTTCGTTCAGTATCTTTTCATACTCCTTGCAGGTTTCCTTCATCTGTTCCGGAGAAAACTGGATCTTCAGGTCCAGACCGTACTTTGATTTGTGTGCCTGCATGACCTGGTCAAATAAGTCGCGGTCGACGCCGTTGGCCATTCCCCAGCTCTGGAAGAAGCGCCGGTAGCAATCCCAGGCGGTCCACTCACAGCCGGTTCTTTTGCTGAAGGCCTCCGCGATCTCATCGTTCATGCCTACGTTCAGAAAGGTTTTCATGGCGCCGGGCAGCGACAGCGACGAGCCGGAACGGACGGAAAACAGCAGCGGATTTTTCGGACTGCCGTATTTCTGGCCGGTAAGCTTTTCGATTTCCGAAATGGCGGCTTCGATGTTCTGATCAAGCTCCTGATTCATATAGGGATGTATGGTCACCGTGTCCTTGTGGCGGAATACCTCGGTGGTGAGCACAAAGCCCGGCGGCACCCGGAAGCCGCAGGAGATCAGCTTTTTGAGGAAATATGCCTTGGCGCCCAGGAAAACGGGATTATCCATTTCAAGGGTTTCCCTGTTCAGCGGGCTCAGGATCAGATCCGGATCGTAAGTCATGACGTTCTTGATGAATCCGTCCGAATAGCTTTCCACCATGGTTCTCAGCGTGCCGATGATGCTGGTGATAAAATGATCCAGGTCCTGCACCAGAAATGTCGAGGACAGGTTTTCGCGGAGGAATTTCTCCGACTCCATCTGGGAAAACTGCTTTCGTTCGGCCTCGGACAGGGACAGGGTATCCGGAAATACCTGGGGGATGATGGCCTTCAGGGGGCGTTCGTACAGATCTATAAAGTATTCGCTGATGATCTGCTTGATATCCCCGGCCATAAACTGGAATATATTGATATATTGATCCAGCGAGAAGCTGGGCGACGCCAGGCTGTATTTCAGCATGTCGATGTTGGAGTTGAAGCCCTGGTTATAAATACCGTCCAGCTCCAGGCCTTCTCTGAAAAGCGCGAGAACGTCATAGATGCGGCGGAAGGCTTTCACCGTGATATATTCGAGGTTGATGGACGAAAGCAGCCGGACCATAAATTTCAGCGCGGTTTTTTCCAGGCGGAACATAAGCCCCAGCGCTTCAAACTTCGCCTCGATGTACTGTCCGTACATGGAAGGAATGCCTACCGCGACATGACGCTTGTAGTAGATGTCCTCCAGAGCGACGGTTTCCCTGGGATCGAGAATGACTTCCTTCAGCCTTCTCATGAAGCCGTAGATCCTGACCAGGGGGGCCTTCGCGTCGTTTCCTTTCATATCGTCCTTCAGCGCGTTAATCTCCTGGTTTGTAAAAAACCGGTAGCTTTTCAGCGTCGAGAGGATATCCTCCGATTCGAGGGAATATTTTTCCGTCAGGAGGGCATGGATCTGGAAGAGGTAATACAGCCTTTTCCGGTCTCTGCTGTTACCGCCGGGCAGCTTGAAAAGCTGCTGCTTCAGGTCTTCAACGTCCGTATCGAAAAGCCGGTCAAGCCCGGCGCCCGTGGATGCGCACAGCTCATTGAGGATCTTGTGTATGCCGGTGTACCATTCGCTTTTCGTATCCAGCAGCTGATAAACGTCCTCCGGCAGCATGGCCGCGAGCGGGGCGGGGCATCCGTCGTGCCAGTACCGGATGATCTGTCTGGTGAGGGCAATATGGGTATTGTTGCTTTCCGTATGGATCTGCTTCCGGAGAAAATGGATCAGCTTATCCTGCCTTCTGGAAATTTCATCCACCGCGGTGGTTGCTTCCCTCAGTTTTCCTTCGGCGCCGATTTCCCGGAAATAAACGGGGAAAATCCTGGCCAGCTGCTTCATTTCTCTGTAGACGGTCGCGATATCCGAGTTGAGGAGCTTTGTGACCTCCCGCTGGAACAGGTCCGTGTCGGAGATAAAGATCCCGCCAAGCTTCAGATTGACGATGAGGGCCTCCAGAAGCTCCCGGGTCTCATAAGGGGAATATTCGATGAGCTCCAGCCATACCTTGATATTTTTCACATGGTTCGCATTGACTTTAGTTTGCCAGTCTGCGTTGACGGTGGTCTCGCCAGGATAATGGAAGCCTGACTGGATCAGGCTTTTTACATAGTAAGAGATGATACTTTCGTTTTTCGTGCGAATGATCTCCTTGCCGAGGGTGAGGATGCAGTCCAGTACCGTTCCCGCATGATCCTCTTTCAATTCGCCGAACAGGACCATGATCGTGTCAAGGAAAACGGAGACGTCGTTTTCACCGAGCTCTGCCAGCACGCTTCGCAGATAACGGTTCAGGTCATAAAGAAGATGGTCGTTCAAAAGAGCCATGCCGGGCAAATGCAGAAGAAAATAGAGGTAGTAGATCTTTTCCAGCGAGGTGCCGAACCGGTCGGTAAAGCTGCGGAAATAATTTGAGATATCGTTGAAGAACATCAGCTCACATAGGTCCTCCCAACGGGCCGCCTGCTTAAGCGCAAGCCTCTGCCTGTCAAAGAAAGACTTCCCGATGTCCTGAAGGGTATCCTGATCCAGGGAGCGGAACAGCAGATTCTTCGAGGAGAGCCATACCTCGACGTCGGCGGTCCGTTCCCAGTAATCGATGCACCTGCCGAGAAGGAGCGCAGTCATATCTGACAGGCAGTCCCGGTATTCAGGAAATTGTGCGACTTTGTTCAGATAGGTTTTAAAGTATCCGGAAATGAAAACATAAAGCTTTTCATGCTTCTGCATGTCGGCGCGGACCAGTTCGAGGCACTCCAGGACGATGGCATGGGGGAATACCTCAAGGCTTACCAGCCGCTCCATGAATTTGATGAGGGTTTTTATCAGGAGTTCCCGTTGACTGTCGTTTAAATCGGAAGTGATAAGATCCCGGAAGATATGTACCAGAACGGTAAGCGCCCTTTCGGACTCCTCCAGGGAATTGTAAAACCATAAATCTGTCAGGCTGATCGTATGCAGTGATTCAATCACGTATTGACGGTTGACAAATTTATGGTTCAGCTCCAGGATGAATTCTTCCGCACGGTTATGGATCCCCCATTTGGACTGGGAGAGACCGAGGAACCACCGCTGTTCGTCGGGTATTTCAATGCCCTTGGTCTGCGTTTGTTTTAAATTGACTTCCAAAGCCTTAGACGTAAAATTATCCAACTTTAAGCTCCCATCAACGGCGGATTCAAATCGAACAAGCCGATTTGAATTTATTAACTTAATTAGTATTATAGCATTATTTT
>DATMXY010000068.1:0-3070 GCA_035561275.1 Anaerovoracaceae bacterium
TTTGTACAGATTTTCAAGTAGGGGACAAAATATGGCCTAATACGAAGTTTTTTTGGGGAAAATGACGCAAAACCGGAGGTTTTGCCACATATTTACGTCCCAAACTTGAAAAACGGTACAGCTTATTGGACTAATTTCCCCGCTCCGTAACCGTCCATTGATAGGGATACCCTGTTGCAAGCATGAGCTCCATAAAGCGATCCGGATCCAGTTCATCGGCAAAAATGATCCCCGGCATTCTCTTTTCCTTGATCTGTTTCGCGCCTACCACCGCAGGAAGAGCGACATTGACAAGGGAGGTCCCGAATATCTCCAGAAGTCCCGGACCCGGAGCGTTCATTTTCGGACAGTTCACTTTATATGTTTTCGGCTTTCCATCCTTTATGCCGCTGACTTCTATGACGATTTCAAAGAAAAAGGTTCTGTCCGCTTCCGCGAGTTTTTCCGCGTTTTCGTTGATAAAATTATTGCCCGGACTTGGAATGCAGGCCGCTACGACGTCGAGCGGCTTTACCGTAACGTCGCCCACCCTGATTTCGTCCTGAGAAGTCAAACCCAAAGAATAGAGCATGGCGGTCGGCGGCTGCAGAAAATACTTAAAATTGCATTCCTTCAGATCTTTGAAAGTCCTCGGCATGCTGTAAATTTCTTCATGAGAATGGTGGGTCACCGGCATGCGTCCGATCGGTTCAGGAAAATCGCAATCCTCAATCCCTCCAAAGGGCGGATATAAAACATATTTTCCATCCTCCAGGGCATAGGACGGATTGGAGCAGTCGAGCAAAGCCTGCTTTGGGGACCAGCCCGGATTCCATGGCGTGAGATAATCCGCGTATTTGTTATCGGACAATTTCTTTTTCCCTATCCTCATTATGATACCCGTACATGCATCCAGCTTGTTCGCATACAATCTGGCCATTACATTGGTAAACCCGGGAGCCATTCCGCAGCCCAGAAGAGCGGTCAAACCCGCCTCTTTAAATTCCCTGTCTAAAGTCAGTTCCTTTGCTTCCAGAAATTCATCCCAAAACGGTGTGTCGAACGCGGTATTGACATAATCCACCTTTGCCTTCAGCGCGCCCTTCATGACATATGGCGCCATCCATGGCATAACCAGATCAATCACTACATCCGCACCCTTGGCTGCTTTCGCTACATCTTCAGGATCCAAAGCATTGATTGTTCCTGTTTTGATTTTCGGGCTGCCGATATGGGCGGCCGCTTCCTGTGCAATTTCAGCCTTTATGTCCATAAGCCGGATTTCCTCAACATCGGCGTCTCTGGACAGAATCGATGCGCAGGGTCCTCCCTGTCCGCCGGCTCCTATGATTAAAACTTTCATACTGCTTCCTTCCTTTCTTTCTACGTTTCCTGATCATCTGATCAACATATATAATTGCAAAGACTCTGCCAATCCTGGCGATCCAAACGAAATGTTGATTTTTCAACGCTTTTATGCAGGTGTTTCCAACTGCCGCCGCCGGCAGAATTTCAGTTTTAAAACTCCTGCGGTACCTGCATTTCTGCAATTATACCGGAATTCAACAAAAATCTGTTTCAATAATGAAAGAATAGCGGTTTCATTTTGGCAACAAAAAATGCCAGAGCACCATGGCAGTGCTCCGGCATTTTAACATTTACTCAAAATCCTCTTACAGCTTGAATTCTTGTTTGACGTCGGCGATGGAAGCGTCCAGCTTGGCAATTACTGCGTCGACATGTTCGTAGGATAAGGTTGCCGGCGGTTCGATCCTTACGGTCTTTGCGTTGACGAGGGTACCGGCTGTCATAACATGCCTGTCAAACAGCCCTTTCGTTACCGCGTAACCGACTTCCGCTTCCGGGAACTCCATACAGATCAGGAGCCCTGCGCCTCTGACCTGTTTCAGGACGGTGGGATATTTCTCCTTGAGTTCGTTCAGTTTAACCATGAAGTAGTCGCCCTTTTCCTTGCAAACCTTCGGGATGTCGTTTTCAAGCATGTACTTGATGGTCGAAAGCGCGGCCGAGCAAGCCAGCGGGTTTCCGCCGAAGGTCGGGGAACCGAGGATCCAGGGATTTTCGATGAGTTTCTCTCCCCAGCACCAGGGTCTTGCGATGATACCCGTGATGGGCATGATTCCGCCTCCGAAGGCTTTTCCGTATGTCATGATATCCGGGCAGACGTCTTCCACTTCGCATCTCCACAGAGTTCCGGTCCTTCCCATACCGGTCTGGATCTCGTCTACGATCATCGCTACGCCGTATTTGTCGCAGATCTCTCTTACAGCCTTTAAATATCCGGGAGGAGGAATGATAACGCCTGCTTCGCCCTGGATCGGCTCGATGATGACGCCGGCAACTTTTTCGCCTACCGTCTGGAGATTCTTGATTGCGGTTTCCATTGCGTCGGCGTCGCCGTATTTCACGTGCTGGACCTGCTGGATCATCGGAATGTAGTCCTCTCTGTAAGCGCCTTTGCCGCCCATGGAGATGGCGCCCATGGATTTGCCGTGGAACGCGCCGATGGTTGAGATATACCATCTTCCGCCTGTAGCCAGCCGCGCAAGCTTGAGAGCCATTTCAACAGCTTCAGCGCCGCCGTTTGTGAAGAAAGCGTACTGTAGGTCTCCGGGCGTGATCATTGCGAGAATGTTCGCAAGATAGCCCCTCAGCGGGTCAACCAGCTCCTGGCTGTGCAGCGCGTATTTATCAAGCTGGGCTTTCACAGTCTTTAAGATTTCAGGATTTCTGTGCCCGCAGGTATAGATGCCGAAGCCCCCCAGGCAGTCGATGAATTGCGTCCCGTAAAGGTCTTCAAAACAGTCCACCGAATCGGTCCATTCCACGAATGTGGCGTCCGTCGACACTGATTTTCTGTATTCCAGCCAGCCTGGGTTTACGTTCTGGTTAAAATTGCTGATGGAATCCTGAACGATTCTATCCTTTTCTTCTTTTGTCAGTTCGGCCTTTTCAATATAGCCTACGACTCTCTGCGCTTCTTTTAACGCCAATTCTTTGTTCGTTGCGGTCATGGTATAAAACCTCCTAAAATTACCTTCTAACTCTTCTCCAGAATAATAGTTAATAG
>DATMXY010000069.1:0-3848 GCA_035561275.1 Anaerovoracaceae bacterium
GTTCCACAAATCGGGCGAGCTAGTATGTCGAACGATTTTTATCATATTATCAGTATATGAACCTTAACAAAGGGGACATACTGCGAACAATGCCCGTCCCCTTATAGCGCATCGGCAGAAAATTTTTCTTACCTCTGCACGTTACAACGAGGCGGGAGATTTACCCACCGCCTCGTTATTAATTCCCTGTATTTCTTCCGCTTAAACTATGCGGATCGCAAATTATTTTTCTGCCAGACGCTTGTAGCTGTCGTAACGGTCTTTCGCGTTGTCTTCCGCCATTTCAAACAGCTTGTCGGCAACTTCCGGGAATTCCTGCGCCAATGAGGAATATCTGACCTGGCCCAGGATGAAATCCTTGAAGCTGGCCGTCGGCGCTTTGGAATCGAGAGAGAACGGATTCTTTCCATCCTTCTTCAGCTCCGGATTGTAGCGGTACAGGTGCCAGTAACCGGCGTCCACCGCGTCCTTGATGTTTTCCTGGGATTTGCCCATGCCTTTTTTGATGCCATGGTTGATGCAGGGAGCGTATGCAATGATAATGGAAGGCCCGTCGAATTTCTCGGCCTCGATAACCGCTTTCATGAACTGGTTCTTATCGGCGCCCATACCTACCTGGGCAACATAAACGTAGCCATAGGACATGGCCATCATCCCGAGGTCCTTCTTTTTGATCCGCTTTCCGGAAGCCGCGAATTTCGCGATGGCCGCCGCCGGGGTGGACTTGGAGGACTGACCGCCTGTGTTGGAGTAGACTTCTGTATCGAATACGAGGATATTGACGTTCTCGCCGGAGGCAAGTACATGATCCAGCCCGCCGTAACCGATGTCGTAAGCCCAGCCGTCTCCGCCCAGCGCCCAGACGGACTTCTTGACGAGATAGTCCTTTCTGTCGGCAATTTCCTTTACAAGGGCAAGAACTTCTTTATCATCTGTTTTCAATGCCTCGATTGCTTCAGCCAGCTTTTCGCTGGCAGCCCTCGACAGCGCTCCGTCGTTTTTGTCCTGAAGCCATCCTTCCAGCGCAGCCGCGAGGTCCGCCGGGATATTCAAAGCAAGCAGCGCTTTGCAGCTGTCTTCGATCTTCTCTCTCATGTGCTTGGTGGCGACGAACATGCCGAGCCCGTACTCCGCGTTGTCTTCAAACAGGGAGTTGGCCCATGACGGCCCTCTTCCGTCGGCGTCGGTGCAATACGGAGTCGACGGCGCGGATGCTCCCCAGATGGAGGAACAGCCTGTGGCGTTGGCGATCATCATCCTGTCGCCGAAGAGCTGTGTGACGAGCTTGATATAAGGAGTTTCTCCGCAGCCTGCGCAGGCGCCCGAAAATTCGATGTACGGCTTTGCAAACTGGCTGCCTTTAACGGTCTCTTTGGAAAGCAGCTTATCTTTTACTGGAAGCTTCGCCGCATAGTTCCACTTTTCCTTTTCTTCCTCCAGCTCAGCAAAAGGCACCATGATCAGGGCCTTTTCTTTAGCCGGACAGATGTCGGCGCAGTTTCCGCACCCCATGCAGTCCATGGGGGCGAGCTGCATCCTGTATTCCAGGCCTTCCAGACCCTTGCCCACCGCTTTGATGGTTTCAAAACCTGCGGGAGCATTTGCTTTTTCATCCGCGTTCACGAGAATCGGGCGTATGGAAGCATGGGGACATACGAAGGAGCACTGGTTGCACTGGATACAGTTCTGAGGCTTCCAATCCGGAAGGTTTACGGCTACGCCGCGCTTTTCATATGCGGAGGTGCCTGCCGGGAAGGTCCCGTCTTCCCTTCCGACGAACGCGCTGACGGGAAGATCGTCGCCTTCCTGACGCGTCATCGGGATGAGCACTTCTTCAATAAAGTCGGGAACATCCGCCTTTGCCTTATCGGTGTCTTTGGCATCCGCCCAATCCGCAGGTACTTCAACCTTCCTGATGTCGGTGATGCCCTTGTCGATGGCGGCATTGTTCATCTGGACGATCTTCTCGCCCTTCTTACCATAGGAGTGCTCCACCGCTTCCTTCAGGTATTTTACGGCGTCTTCCACGGGAATGACATTGGCGAGCTTGAAGAATGCCGCCTGCATGATCATGTTGATCCTGTTTCCGAGGCCGATCTCTTCCGCAACCTCCGTTGCGTTGATCGTATAAAAATTAATGTTGTTTTTCGCAATATATCTCTTCATGGGCGCCGGAAGATGTTCGGAAAGCTCCGCATCGTCCCAGATGCAGTTCAGTACGAAGGTCCCGCCCTTCTTGAGTCCCTTGAGCAGGTTGTACTGGTCGACATAAGCCTGGTTGTGGCAGGCCACAAAGTCCGCCTCGTTGATCAGATAGGTCGACTGGATCCTGCTCTTGCCGAATCTCAGGTGAGAAATGGTCACGCCGCCGGACTTTTTCGAGTCATAGGCGAAATATCCCTGCGCATAGAGATCGGTTTCGTCTCCGATAATCTTAATGGCATTTTTGTTGGCGCCGACGGTTCCGTCGGATCCGAGACCCCAGAATTTGCAGCGGATGGTCCCTTCCGGTTCGGAAGTGATCCCCTCCACGGTGGCAAGGGATGTATTGGTAACGTCGTCAACAATACCGATGGTGAACTGGTCTTTCGGACTGGGCTGTTCAAGATTGTCATAAACCGCGACGATCTGGCCTGGGGTGGTATCCTTTGAACCGAGGCCGTATCTTCCGCCGTATACTTCAGGAGCATTGGCGTCCCTGTAATACATGCTTCTGATGTCCAAATAGAGAGGATCTCCGGGTGCTCCGGGTTCCTTTGTCCTGTCCAGGGCCGCGATGCGCTTGACTGTCTTTGGAATGACAGCCTTCAGGTATTCCGGCGCAAAGGGGCGGTACAGTCTGACCTTGACAAGGCCCACTTTTCTTCCCTGAGAAAGCAGCAGGTTGATAGTCTCTTCGATGGTTTCGCAGACGGAACCCATGGCGATGATGATATTCTCCGCTTCCGGATGTCCGACATAGTCAAAAAGGTGATAATTCCTGCCGGTCAAAGCGCTGATGTCTTTCATGTATTTTTCAACGATTCCGGGAACCGCTTCATAATACTTGTTAGCCGCCTCTCTGGCCTGGAAGAAGATGTCCGGGTTCTGAGCGGTACCTCTTGTAACCGGATGCTCCGGATTCAGTGCTCCATCCCTGAAGCGCTGCACCGCTTCCATATCGATGAGGCTTTTAAACTCGTCGTCTTCAATGATTTCAATTTTCTGAACCTCGTGGGATGTTCTGAAACCGTCAAAGAAATGAAGGAAGGGGACTCTCGACTTGATTGCCGAAAGATGAGCGATCCCGCCCAGATCCATTACTTCCTGAACGGAGCTTGATGCGAGAAGCGCAAATCCGGTCTGCCTGGCAGACATAACGTCGGAATGATCTCCGAAGATACAGAGCGCATGAGCCGCAAGGGTTCTTGCGCTTACATGGAATACGCCGGGGAGAAGTTCTCCCGCAATTTTATACATATTCGGAATCATCAGGAGCAATCCCTGTGAAGCTGTATATGTAGTAGTCAGTGCGCCTGCGGCCAGGGATCCGTGTACCGCTCCCGCGGCGCCGGCTTCCGACTGCATTTCCACAACCTTAACCTCTTGTCCAAAGATATTTTTTCTGCCATAGGCTGCCCATTCGTCCACAACTTCAGCCATTGTTGAGGATGGGGTGATCGGATAAATTGCCGCTACGTCGGTGAACGCGTAAGACACATGGGCCGCGGCGGTATTCCCGTCCATCGTTTTTGTTTTTCTTTTCATTATAACCTCCTTATTCTTCTGTGACATGATCCCGTAGAAAAAGATCAGGGCGCAGTAATATACCAATTATTCTGGTTAATTTTATGTCACCTTTCTTGTAC
>DATMXY010000070.1:0-2062 GCA_035561275.1 Anaerovoracaceae bacterium
TTTTATTCCGCGTCGGGAATATTGACAGATTTGCATTTATATGAAATAATAGATTTAACAATTGTTCATTTTAATATAATTCTGTTCTATCTGTTTCGAGTGGTAAATTCAGTATAAAAGGAGACTTCACTATGTCAGAAAGAAATTATTCCATTGAAGAAATCCAGAAAGCCGCGACACGCGTTCGGAAGAACATCCTGCGGCTTGCCATTGAAAGAGGCGGCTGCTACCTGGGGCAGGCCTGTTCCTCCGCTGAAATTATGGCGTCGTTGTATATGAAGATCCTGAAGCTGGGACCTAGTCTCGGGTCGATGGAAGCGCTCCCCTTCCCGGGAGTCCCCGGCCCGGACAATATGGATTATCCGAAAGGCTCCTTATATCACGGCGCCTTCGAACCGGATAAGGACCGTTTCTTTGTCTCCCCCGCCCACTACGCTTCCGTAGTATATTGTACTCTGGCGGAATGCGGCCGGATCTCCCGGGAAGCCATCGACAAGTTCAATGTGGACGGCTGGAATATGGAAATGATCGGCGCGGAGCACTCGCCGGGCTTCGAGTGCACGGCAGGTTCTTTGGGCCAGACCATAAGTATCGCGTGCGGTACGGCTCACGCGCGGAAATTAAAAAAGGAAACCGGAAAAGTATATGTTTTGCTGTCGGACGGGGAAATAGAGGAAGGGCAAGCCTGGGAAGCCTTTCAGGCCGCATCTTTTTACCGTCTTGACAATCTCGTCATATATATCGACGTCAACGGCCAGCAGGTGGAAGGCTATACGAAGGACGTCATGGATATCGAGCCGCTGACGGCCCGTCTTGAAGCCTTCGGGACAAAGACGGCGGATATTGACGGACACGACATTCAGTCGTTGATTGACGCGTCCACCGTCGAACACACGGGCAAGCCTCTGGCAGTTCTATGCCGCACCTCCGCCGCCCGGGGTATTCCGCTGCTCGAAAAACGTATACCGTTCCTGCATTTCGTCAGGATCGACAAATCGGAAATAGACGAATACAGATGCTTCTGCGACCAAATGTGTGAATAAGAGGTGAAAGCGATGAGAATAGAAGTCAATACCCATTCAAAGTGCATGATCAACTGGGCGGCTAAACATCCCGAGGTGGTCGTCATGTCCGCCGACCTGGGAAGCTCCTGCGAAGTCAAGGAGTTTCTCGAAACCTATCCCGACCGCTATTTTTCCATGGGGATCGCCGAGCAGAACATGGTAAGCTGGGCAGCAGGCCTGGCCAGGGAGGGGTTCCGTCCCTACCTCCACACATTCGGTGTTTTTCTGTATCGCCGCGTCCTGGATCAGCTTGAAATGTCCGTGGCCTATCCAAACCTCCCGGTTACGTTTGTCGGCTTTCTCCCGGGGATCATGACCCCCGGCGGAGTATCCCACCAGGCAATTAACGACGTGGCCGTCTTAAGGAATGTGCCCAACATGACGATCTTCGATATGGGCGACGCTACCGAAATCGAGTCCGTACTTGAGATCGCCCATAACGTAAGCGGGCCGGTATTTATCCGCATGCTCAGAAAAGAAGTTCCCCGGCTGTTCCCGGCAGGCGAACCTATGATTTTCAACAGAGGCCGCGTCCTGTCGGAAGGCGCCGACATTGCAATTTTTTCTTCAAGTGTCTGTACGGAGGAGGCCATGCGCGCAACCGCCGTCCTGGCAGACAAGGGGCTTTCCATACAGCACGTACACATCTCGACATTGAAGCCCTTTACCGATCCCACCGTGGTCGAATCTCTGAAAAAAGTGAAGTACGGCGCAGTGACCATTGAAAACCACGTGACCATCGGCGGCCTTGGCAGCGCCGTAGCCGACATCATCGCCGAACAGGGCATCGCCAGGAAGCTGATCAAGGTCGGCATTCAGGATAGATATACACACGGCGCCTCTAAAATGCATCTGATGAAAAAATACGGTCTTGACGCCATGACGCTGATCAAAGCCGTTGAAACGCTGACCGGGAAATCCTTCGCGATCCGGGAAGAAGATCTGGAAGACGTCCGGTTTGAGGATTATTCTGCCGTATAGGGCTGAGATTTTTAAAC
>DATMXY010000071.1:0-10557 GCA_035561275.1 Anaerovoracaceae bacterium
TTTTAAAACCCATGGAATGCCTGGAGAGACTTAAGGCGGATTCCCTCTTCGACCTGAGCGTGAATTGCGCCGACATCCCGGGAGCGGAAACCGTCAACATCCTGGCTACAAAATCGGGCGGCACGGTCTGCTTCGCAAACCTCATCAACAACTATAACATCGCGCTGTATCTGACGGAAGCGATTTCAAGGCAGCTCGACATCCGCTGCGCCGACGGCTACCTCGAAGAATACGACGAGTTTGACATCAAGATCGTGCATGACCTTGCTCCGTTCCTGGAAAGGGCCGTCGTTGCGGAAGTGAAGGCCGAGGACAACATCGCCTATCCCCTGGGCCGTTCCAAAAAAGGTTTTGAATTTTCCGGATACCGGAAAAGCCTGGTGGAGGATTTCATCTGCGAAAGCAGGGCCATGACGACGGTGGTGGACGAGATCCTCAGCGTCGCCAAGTACGACTGCAATGTGCTGATTACCGGAGACACGGGCGTTGGCAAAGAAAAAGTCGCCACCATCATACAGAAAAACAGCAACCGGAGAATGCAGCCTTTTGTGAAGATCAACTGCGCCTCCATTGCGGAGAATCTCATCGAATCCGAGTTCTTCGGATACGAAAAAGGATCCTTTACAGGCGCCAACACCACCGGCAAAAAAGGGTATTTCGAACTTGCCGACAACGGGATCATCTTTCTGGATGAAATCGGAGACCTTCCTCTGGACCTCCAGGCCAAGCTGCTGCGGGTCATACAGGACGGGGAGTTTTTCCGGGTGGGCGGTACCGAGCCCATTAAAACCAACGTCAGGATCCTGTCAGCCACCAACAGGAATCTGGAAAGGCTCATAGAAGAAAAGAAATTCAGGCGTGACCTTTATTATCGCCTGAACGTATTCCCCATCCGCGTACCGTCCCTGGATGAAAGAAAGGCGGAAATTCCGGCGCTGGTAGAGTATTTCATGGGGAAATATACGGAAAAGTTCGGGATCGAAAAGGCCATCGCGGAAGACGCCCTGACCTATTTGAAGGAATGCAGCTGGCCGGGGAATATCCGGGAGCTCGAAAACGTGGTCCAGAGGCTGCTGATCACCTCAAAGAGTGATACGATCACAGTTCTGGACGTGATGAAGGAACTTCACGCAGACCTTTTCGACAAGGCTGGCGCCGGTTTTGAGGATGCGCCTATTGACGGAACCGGCATCCTGAATCTTGAGGACATGGTCAACAGCTTTGAAAAAAATATCATTCAATATGCATGCGAAAAGCACGGTTCCACGAGAAAAGCGGCGAAGGCCATCGGAATCAGCCAGACACAGCTGGTAAGGAAAAAAAATAAATACAATATCATATGACAACGGCGTCAGCGGCGGAAACAATCCTCCAACGACGCCCGCGGATTAAGGAACAGTCAAGGGATGGATTGCATTTTAGCGGATAAACTAAAGAAATGCACATCATCCCTTTTTTATTTATTTCGGCTTATTGCAGCGTTTTCGGTGTGAACCGATCACGGTTCGCATTGAGGGGAGGATTTTAACAAAAGCGGTTCGAAAGAGGACGTCAAGAAGGCGTGTATGCGGCATTTGCAGCACGTCAGCCTTGGCATATTACTTGCTATATTATATTTGATGAGCACTTTGCTCTATTTGCTGTCAGTTAAAAAAGTATGAGATTTTACAAACCCAGGAGGAGAAAAGAAATGAAAAAAGGATGCCCATACGGTACGCACAGAGTCATCTCGCCGAAAGGAGTATTGCCGCAGCCTGCAGACGTTATCGACAATACCATGGAGATTTACGATAATGAAGTGCTGATCGACGTACAGACCCTGAACATCGACTCGGCAAGCTTTACCCAGATCGAAAGACAAGCCGGCGGAAATATTGAAGAAATCAAAAAAATCATGCTCGGAATCGTCGCGAAAGCCGGAAAGCACAAAAATCCGGTGACCGGGTCCGGCGGAATGCTCATAGGAACTGTAAAGGAAATCGGTCCGGCTTATGTCGGGGGCCTGAAGGTCGGCGACAAGATCGCCACATTGGTATCCCTTTCCCTGACGCCGCTGGTAATCGACGAGATCCTTGAAGTCAGGCCTGACATCGACCAGGTGGATATCAAGGGGCAGGCGATCTTATTCCAGAGCGGGATCTATGCCGTACTCCCGAAAGATCTGCCTGAAACCCTTGCCCTGTCCGTACTGGACGTCGCGGGAGCTCCCGCCCAGACCGCAAAGCTCGTACAGTCGGGAGACACGGTGGCGGTCATCGGCGGCGGCGGAAAATCAGGACTGCTCTGCCTGTATGAAGCAAAGAAAAGGGCCGGCGTCACCGGTAAAGTCATCTGCATCGGCGGAAGCGAAAAAAGTACGGACAGAGCCAGAAAACTCGGGCTTGCCGACGAATATTTCGCGGCGGACGCCACCGACGCCATTGCCATTTACAATAAAATCATGGAGCTGACGGACGGTAAGCTCGCCGATATCGTGATCAACTGCGTCAATATCGAAAATACCGAAATGGCCAGCATCCTTGCCACAAAGGACGGCGGGACCGTTTACTTCTTCAGCATGGCGACAAGCTTCACGAAGGCTGCGCTGGGCGCCGAAGGCGTCGGCAAGGACGTGAACATGATCGTCGGAAATGGCTACTGCAAAGGGCACGCCGCAATTTCGCTCCAGGTGCTGAGGGAGTGTGAACCTTTGAAGAATCTGTTCGCGGAAATGTACGCGTAAGAAAGGATTATTGCAATGAGAAATTGGAAAGATATAGAAGCCTGGAAGGGCGTTACAGAAGCGGAATGGAACGACTGGAAATGGCAGGTCGCCAACAGGATCACCAGCGTCGATCAGTTGAAGAAAATCATTAACCTCACGCCCCAGGAAGAAAAGGATATCAACGAAACATTGAAGAGCTTCCGCCTTGGGATCACTCCCTACTATGCCTCCCTGATGGACCCGGACGATCCCAGATGTCCCGTCAGGATGCAGGCGGTCCCGGTCATCGCCGAAACCCACAGAAGCGAAGCCGATATGCTTGACCCGCTTCATGAGGATGCGGATTCTCCGGCCCCCGGGCTGACCCACAGATATCCGGACAGAGTCTTGTTCCTGATCACGGATCAGTGCTCCATGTACTGCAGGCACTGCACCAGAAGAAGGCTTGCCGGGGAAAAAGACGGCGCCAGGAGTATGGAGGATATCAATAAGTGCATCGAATACATCAGGAAAACCCCTGTGGTGAGAGACGTGCTGCTGTCCGGCGGCGATTGCCTGCTGGTCAACGACGACGTACTTGACTATATCTTCAGCGAACTGCGGAAGATCCCCCACGTGGAGATCGTACGGCTTGGGTCCAGGACCCCGGTGGTAATGCCCCAGAGGATCACTGACGACCTTTGCAATATGCTGAAGAAGCACCATCCGATCTGGCTGAACACCCACTTCAACCATCCGAAGGAAATGACCCCGGAAGCGATGGAAGCGCTGAGAAAGCTTGCCGACGCCGGCATTCCTCTCGGAAACCAGTCCGTGCTGCTCAGGGGAGTCAACGACTGTCCCCATATCATGAGGGACCTGGTCCATGTCCTGGTGAAAAACAGAGTAAGGCCTTACTACATCTATCAGTGCGACCTTTCCCTGGGCATCGAGCATTTCAGGACCTCCGTGGCGGCGGGGATCAATATTATTGAAGGTCTGAGGGGACACACCTCGGGTTACGCCGTTCCCACTTTTGTAGTGGACGCGCCCGGCGGCGGCGGCAAGATCCCGGTCATGCCCCAGTACATCATATCTCAGTCGCCCGACAAGGTGATCCTGAGAAATTACGAAGGCGTCATCACCACCTACACCGTGCCTACGGATCTGCCAAAGCTGGAATGTACCTGCGACTACTGCACAGGAAAGAAGGAATACCATTATGAAGGCGTTGCGGGGCTGCTCCACGGGGAAAGAATGTCTATGGAACCGCAGCACCTGCTTAGACACGAGAGAAATAAACATAAATAAAGCTTTTTCCGGCGCTTTCATATTCAAATCGAATTGGAGTGATACATGGGTCTGTTAAGCCAACTGAAGCACAAATATAAAACCCTCTCTATCGTCGGAATGGCAAAGAACGCAGGGAAAACCACTGCGCTGAACTATCTGATCGAAGAAGCGATGGATGACGGCGTAGTAATAGGCGTCACTTCAACGGGCAGAGACGGCGAAAGTACAGACCTGATAACCGGAACGGACAAACCCAGGGTCTTTCTTGACGCCGGGACCATCGTATCCGTGCCTGTCACACTGTATGAGTTGGCGGAGGCCGGCCTGGAAATCCTGCGCATGACCAATTATTCCACGGCCCTGGGGCAGATCATGATCTGCAGGGTCGCGGAAAGCGGCTATGTCCAGATCGCGGGACCGGTAAACACAAAGGACCATAAAGAAATGTGCCGGGAAATGCTTGGTTACGGCGCTGAAATCATCCTCATCGACGGCGCCGTGGACAGAAAGTCCGTCGCGGCGCCGGACATCTCGGACGCCGTCATATTATCCACGGGCGCTGTGCTTTCCCGCAGCATGAAAAAAGTCGTCGAGGAGACCGCCCATACCGTGGGGCTCTATCAGCTAGCGGTTCTGGAGGAGGGAAAGGCCAGGGAAATGATCCTGTCAAAACAGAAGCTGGAAAAAAGATCGGATAAGATCCTGCTCGTTAAGGACGGCGAAATTAAGGCCCTGGATTTGAAAACCGGCCTTTCCGCGGGCAAATACCTGGATGAGGCCATTGACGAAAAAACAGATTATGTATTTATCCCAGGCGCTTTGACCGAAAGCGTCGTTTCCGATATCCATCCCGCAAAAATGAAGCAGGTGGAATTTATACTGAAAGATCCGACAAAGATCTTCATCGGCGCCATGCAGTGGCAGCAGCTGAGGAAGAAGGGTTTTACGGTAAAGGTACTGGAAAACATCGAGGTTGCCGCGCTGACGGTAAACCCCTATGCGCCCGCAGGGTATTCCTTTGAGCATGAAGCGCTGCTGAAAGCTATGAGAAGCGCGGTTGAAGGGATCCCCGTGATCGATGTAAAGCTGGGAGGGGAGTTCAGTGAGACTGTCTAATGTAAAAACCAGAAGCGAAACCGGCCTTGATCATGTCATGCAGAGCATCAGCATCATGACCCCCTTCGGGAAAAAACGGATGAAGGAGATCGTTCCGTTCATGCCCGGCGAGGAAGAGAGCCTGAACAGTGAGTTCTGCAAGCTGGAAGAGCTGCTTATGCTGGCGGAAGAGAGCCCCCATACCGTCGACCTTCTCAGTGAAACCTTTATGGACATAAAGGATATCGGCTTTACCATCGAAAGAAGCGGGAGCGGCGCCCTTTCTGCGGTGGAGCTTTTCGAGGTCAAAAGTCTGCTCCTGAAAATGAAGAGGATCATCGGGCTTCTGGAGGATACGGGCCGGCAGCTTTCGGCGGAATTTACCCTTGCCGACACCGAAGCGCTTTTGGATACTCTTGATCCGAGAAAAGACAGGATGTATACCTTTTACATCTATGACGATTTTTCCGAAACCCTTGCCGCGCTCAGGAAAAGGAAAAGAGAACTTGAAATTAATATCAGAAGAGCCCAGAAGGTCATAAAACAGAGGATCACGTCCCAGTACGGCATCACATTGACGCCCCAGTTCGATTATGTAGTTTCAAAGTCTAACAGGGAGCTGGTTAAAATCATCAAAGAGATCCCGGAGCTGACCACGGGAGACGAGGATCATCTCTCCGTCACCTTCGTTTTAAAGAATACCGAAGAGATCGATTCTTTCCTCCGGGAAACAGACAGCCTCAACGAAAGCATCGATGAGGAAGAGCTGGGCATCCGGGAAACGCTCTCGAAGGAAGTCTTCCGGCATAGGGATATCCTGCTTGCGAACTGCGATAAGATCGGGGAATTGGATTTTACCCTTTCAAAAGCGGTCTACGCCAGGCAGCACCGCTGCGTCAGGCCTCAGCTCGTCACAGAGCACAGGATAGACATCGAAGAAGGCAGGCATCTGGTGGTGGAAGAGATCCTGAACCAGAAAAACAAGGAGTACCGCCCGGTGAGCATACGGCTCCGGGACGGGGTGACCTGTATTACGGGCGCCAACATGGGCGGAAAAACCGTATCCCTGAAACTTGTCGGCCTGGTGGCCATGCTGGCCCAGTACGGATTTTTCGTTCCGTGCGGATCCGCCAGGGTCGGGCTGTCCAACTATATCCATATCCTCATCGGAGACAGCCAGTCCATACAGCGCGGCCTTTCCAGCTTCGGGAGCGAAATGGAAGAGCTGAAGGAGATCCTGGAACAGAGCAGGGACCGGTCCTTGCTCCTTATCGACGAGATTGCCAGCGGCACCAATCCCATAGAAGGCTTCGCACTGACCAAAAGCCTCGCGGACTATTTGAAGACAAAACCTTACATCAGCCTTATTACCACCCACTATGACAGCGTCACAGCGGGAGGCGGCGTCAGGAACATGCAGGTCAGAGGCCTCGCTGAAGCGGATTTCACCAGGCTGGAAAAGGAACTTCGCTACGCGAACCGCAGGGAGCGGATTGAAATCATACAAAAGTACATGGATTACCGGCTCTATGAGGCGGAAAACGACGGGGAAATCCCGAAGGACGCCCTCAATATCGCAAAGATGCTGGGAATCAATGATGAGATCATAAACAGCGCAAGAGAATATCTGAAAGAAAAAAAAGAGAGGGAGAATGGATGAAAAGTAAGTTGAATCTCGATCCGAAGCTGATAGACAGCGCAAGATCCCGTGCCGCCGCCATCGCCGCCAGCATGCAGACCTTTATTGACAGGCATACCACGGTGAGCACGGAACGGACTGTCCTCAGGCTTCTGGGAGTGGACGGAGTGGACGATATCGACACCCCGCTTCCCAATATCGTCGTTGACGCCATCAAGGACGGAGGCGGCCTGCCGAGAGGCGCCGCGTACTGGATCGGTAACGCCATGATCCAGACCGGACTCGATCCGCAGGCCATCGCGGAAAAGACGGCCGCCGGGGAACTCGATATCATGAAACTGCCCCTGGCTTCCGCTGCGGAAGCGGAAGAGAAGATCCTGCCGCTGGTGAAAGCGGCTCTTGAGAAGATCAAAGCCCAGACGGTAAAGAGGGAAAAATACCTGGCTACCATCGGGGAAGGCAGGCAGCCTTACCTCTACGTCATCGTCGCCACCGGCAATATTTATGAAGACCTGATCCAGGCCCAGGCCGCCGCGAGACAGGGCGCGGATATCATCGCAGTCATCAGGACCACCGCCCAGAGCCTGCTGGACTACGTTCCGTACGGAGCGACCACGGAGGGTTTCGGCGGGACCTACGCTACCCAGGAAAACTTCAGGCTCATGAGGAAAGCACTGGATGATGTGGGCGAGGAAGTGGGCAGATACATCCGACTTTGCAATTACAGCTCCGGCCTCTGCATGCCGGAGATCGCAGCCATGGGCGGCCTTGAGCGGCTGGACGTCATGCTGAACGACGCCCTTTACGGCATCCTGTTCCGCGACATCAATATGCAGAGGACCCTGGTGGACCAGTATTTCTCCAGGATCATCATCGGTTACTGTGGGATCATTTTTAACTCCGGCGAAGACAACTATCTGACCACCGCAGACGCTTTTGAAGAAGCGCATACGGTGCTCGCTTCCCAGTTCATCAACGAGCAGTTTGCAGTACTTGCAAACATCAGGGAAGAGCAGATGGGTCTCGGCCACGCCTTCGAAATGGACCCGGACATCGAGAACGGTTTCCTTTACGAACTGGCACAGGCCGTCATGGCCAGGGAGATCTTCCCGAAAGCCCGGCTGAAATACATGCCCCCGACAAAGTATATGACAGGAAACATCTTCAAAGGTCACATCCAGGACGCACTGTTCAACCTCATCGCGGTCTGGTCCGGCCAGTCCCTGCAGCTTCTGGGAATGCTGACGGAAGCCATCCATACGCCCCACATGCAGGACAGGATGCTTTCCATTGAAAACGCGAAATATATCTTCAACAACGCCAGAGCCATCGGTGAAGAAATGGAATTTAAGGAAGACGGAATCATCCAGAAACGGGCGCAGTTCGTGCTCGCCGAAGCCGACAGGCTGCTCGCGGAGATCGAAAAGGAAGGCCTGTTCTCCACCATAGAAAAAGGCAAGTTCGGCGGCGTCAAACGTCCCCGGGACGGGGGCAAAGGCCTTGCCGGAGTCTGCGTTAAGGATGAAAACTATTTCAATCCGTTTATCAAACTGATGCTGGGAGGTGAAAAATAATGAGCCATCATGCAACCCATGCGGCCGCCTCAAAAGCCGCGGCGACTGCGGTGACTGCCGTGGATCTGACGCAGGTCAAGCCTTACGGCGACACCATGAACGACGGAATGATGCAGCTGAGCTTCACCCTTCCGGTGCCTTACGGCGAAGAAGCAAACGAGGCGGCTAAAACCCTTGCGAGAAAGATGGGCCTTGACGAGCCCGCGGTGGTGTTTTCCAGAGACATGGCCGGCTTCACCTGGTTTGTGCTTTATGGAAAATGCCGTCATACAGTCGACTACACGGCGATTAAAGTTACGAAAGTCGATGTGGACGTTATGGACCGTCTGGAATGTGAAAAATATATTAAAGAAAATATCAAGAGAGACGTCGTCATCGTCGGCGCTTGCAGCGGAACCGACGCTCACACCGTAGGCATCGACGCCATCATGAATATGAAGGGCTTCCACGGCCACTACGGGCTGGAACGGTATCACGGGATCGAAGCCTTCAACATGGGCAGCCAGGTCCCGAATGAAACGCTGATCGCGAAGGCCATCGAGATCAACGCGGACGCGATCCTGGTATCCCAGATCGTGACGCAGAAGGACGTGCACGTCGCAAATCTGACCAATCTTGTAGAACTGATGGAAGCGGAAGGGATCCGGGACAAAGTCGTCCTTGTATGCGGCGGTCCCAGGATCTCCCACGAGCTTGCCCAGGAGCTGGGCTACGACGCCGGTTTCGGCCCGCATACCTATGCAGAGGACGTCGCTTCCTTCGTACTCACGGAAATCATAAAGAGAAAACTGGTTTAAACGATGAATAAGTTAAGCAGAAATAAGAGAGAGAAAGAGAAAGTTGTTTTGGGAGGATAACGCAGTATGAAAAACAAGATCATAACAGCGCAGGAAGCTGTAGCCGGCATTGGGGACGGCGCCACCGTAATGGTGGGCGGCTTCATGGCCTGTGGGACCCCGGAGATCCTCATCGACGCCCTGGTGGAGAAAAACGCAAGGAATCTTACCATCATCTGCAACGACGCGGGCGTATCGGGCAGAGGCGTTGGAAAGCTCCTCTCCAACGGTCAGATCAAAACCCTCATCGCTTCCCACGTGGGCCTGAATCCCGAGGTAGCTCAGAGGATGAACACCGATGTTCCGGAGGATAAACTGGAGTGCATCCTTGTTCCCCAGGGCACCCTGGCGGAACGGATCCGCGCGGGCGGGGCCGGCCTTGGAGGCTTCCTGACTCCCACGGGAGTAGGAACCATCGTGGCGGACGGCAAGCAGGTCGTCAACGTCGACGGGCGGGACTACCTTCTGGAAAAACCGTTAAAGGCCGATTTTGCACTGATCAGAGGCTCGGTGACCGATAAAACCGGAAATACCACCTACAACGGGACTACAAGGAACTTCAACCCGCTGATGGCGACGGCGGCCGGTTACGTCATCGTAGGAGCCTGCGAAATCGTTGAGACCGGAGAGATCGACCCGAACCATGTGGTGACGTCTGGCATTTTCGTGGACGCCATCGTAGGAGGTGAAAAACCATGGCAGATATAAAGGAGATCATTGCGGCAAGAGTCGCAAAGGAACTGAAGGACGGGGACGTGGTGAACCTGGGGATCGGACTTCCCACCATGGTGGCCAATTTCCTTCCCGAAGGCGTGCACATCATACTCCAGTCCGAGAACGGGATCATGGGCATGGGACCTGCCGCGGATAAAGGCGGAGAAGACGTCGACGTCGTCAATGCCGGCGCCCAGTACGTAACGGTAAATCCGGGCGCTATGTTCTTTGACAGCGCCACCTCCTTCGGCATCATCCGGGGCGGCCATGTGGACGCGACAATCCTGGGCGCCCTCGAAGTCGACCGGTACGGCAACCTTTCCAACTGGATCGTTCCGGGCAAGATGGTTCCCGGCATGGGCGGAGCAATGGACCTGGTAGTCGGCGCGAAGAAGGTGATCGTCGCCATGCAGCACACCCAGAAAGGGGCGCACAAGATCCTTAAGGAGTGCAGGCTGCCGTACACCGCGGTAGGCGTGGTGGACATGATCGTCACGGAAATGGGCGTCATGGAACTCACAAGGGACGGCATCGTTCTGACCGAGCTGCATCCCGACTACACCGTGGAACAGGTACAGGAAGCCACGGAAGCGGAGCTGATCGTCAGCCCGGACCTGAAACCGATGCGATAGGCCAATAAGAATATCAACTGAATATATTTATGCAATGAGGCTTCGGTTTTTGACGAATCGAAGCCTTTGTTTCCGTACTTATGTATTATAC
>DATMXY010000072.1:0-26517 GCA_035561275.1 Anaerovoracaceae bacterium
TTGCATAATTTCCGGCGGCGGTTTATAATGAGGTTAACTTAATATATTAACATGTTAATATGTACTATTTTTAGCCGACGATACGTATGATAGACTAAGGAGGTAGAGGATTGGAAATCATCAATTTCAGTCAGCATTACGAAAAGGAAGTCGTTGATCTGTGGAATACGAGCCTGACTGCCGATCCCGTTACCGTGATGAAGTTCCGGAGGCAGGCGCTGTTTGACGACAACTTCGATGCGGAACTCTGCTTTGCCGCTGTTGAAAACGATCGACTGATCGGATTCCTGCTGGCGACCAAAAGAAAGTTTCCTTATCTTGAGAGGGGGCTGGAGCCTACCCGGGGATGGATCAACGTCATGTTCGTCGACGAGGACTTCCGGCGCAGGGGCGTCGGGAAAGCCCTGGCCGGGAAAGCCGAGGAAAAGCTGAAATCCATGGGAGCGGAGACCGTGACCCTCGGAGCGTACAGCCCGAATTATTTCTTCCCCGGAGTCGACATGGACAATTATAAAGCCGCCGTGAAATTTTTCGAAGAAATGGGATATGAGGCGGGGAAAGCAAGCTATTCCATGTGCAAGAACCTGCACGGGTATCAAATCGGCAGGGACACTCTGGATAAGCTTGCCAAAGCTCAGGAAGCCGGATTCCGGTTTATCGGTTTTGATTACCGATATGCGTTGGAACTGCTTGATTTCTTAAGAGACGAATTCGGCGGAGGCTGGAAGCGGAACGCCTTGATCTCCATGCAGAACAGCACGGCGGAAGACTGCATCCTCCTTGTTTTGGACCGGGAAGAAAAAATTGCCGGCTTCTGTATGCGGATGATCGACGGAAACCCCATGCGCTTCGGCCCCTTTGGGATCAGGGCAGAGGCCAGAAATTACGGGATCGGGGGAGTCCTGTTCGATCTCATGCAGCTGGAAATGGAAAAACGGGGGATTTATCACCTGTATTTCGTTTCCACCGACGAACCGGGAAAAAGATTTTATGAAAGGCATGGCCTTAAAGTATTCCGGACTTTTGCAGACTATCAGAAAACAATTTAGGAGAAATTATGAGCGAGATGAAACGAATTGTAAGTATTGGCGCGCACTCTCTGGACGCGGAAATCCTGGGCGGTCCCATCATGCTGAAATATGCGGAGCGGGGAGCGCATTGCACCTATATCCATGTCACGCAGGGCCGTCTGGAGGATCCCGGAGCGAGTCAGGAAGAAAAAGACGAATATTTGAAAGTGCTGCTGGACCAGAACAGGCGGGCTGCCGAAAAGCTGCAGGGAGATACCATCTGGCTCGGATATGTTTCCGGCGATATGCCTTCGCTGGAAGAATTCGCGGCAAGGCTGGAACAGTATTTCACCGATGAGAAGGTCGACCTGGTGATCACCCACTGGCGCGGTTCCATGCATCCCCGCCATGTCAACACCCACGATGCGGTGGCGACGGCGGTAAAGCGGCTGCGCGAGAAAGGAAACCCCATACGGCTGGTCTACGGCGAAAACTTCGAAGACCTGGTGGGCTTCCTTCCGCAGGCGTATTTCAGGCTGGATCAAAAAGAAGTGGACCAATGGTACGAAAGCCTTCGGGAATATTCCGTCTTCCAGGGTGAGATCAATGATTTCCCGTATTTCCCATATTATTCGACCATGGGAAAGGTTCGCCAGATCGAATCCAACCATCACGGTTATACCGTTGCATATATGTACGCGAGCCTGATTGAAAACGATTTATGGTGACAGGGGGAGACCGGGATGGAGAAAAAAACAGATATCATCCGCTTGAAAACGGAGAGCCGCAACCACCGGACAATGGACCTTGATATCATGTCCCCGATGGAAATCATACGGGTCATGAACGAGGAAGACCGGCGGGTCGTCGATACCATCGGGGAAGCCCTGCCGCAGATCGAAAAAGCGATTCAGTTGGTGATACGCGCGCTGAAACAAGGAGGCAGATTGATCTACATCGGCGCGGGAACGAGCGGCAGACTGGGCGTTTTGGACGCGGCGGAATGCGGCCCGACCTTTTCTGCCGAGGACAAGGTGATCGGCGTTATCGCCGGAGGAGAGAAGGCCTTCTTAAAAGCGGTGGAAGGAGCGGAGGATTCCGAAGAACTGGCGGCGGCCGACCTGGATTTGCTCCATGTCGGTGAAAAGGATGTGGTGGCGGCCATTGCCGCTTCGGGGAGGACCCCCTACGCCATCGGGGCATTGAAGCACGCCAGGACAAAGAATGCCGCCTGCGTCAGCATTGCCTGCAACAGGGACGCCGTCCTGTCAAACTATGCCGGCGTCGCCATTGAAGTCGACGCGGGCCCCGAGGTACTGACCGGATCGACCCGGCTGAAGGCGGGCACCTGCCAGAAGATCATCCTGAATATGATTTCAACGGCCTCCATGGTGGGAATCGGCAAGGTCTACGGAAACCTGATGGTGGATATGAAGGCAAACAATCAAAAGCTCATTGAACGGGCAAAAAAAATTGTAATGGAGAGCACCGGCTGCGATGAGAAAACCGCGGCCGGGACCCTGGAAGCAACCGGCTACGACAGTAAGACGGCCATCGTCATGATCCTTGCCGGAATCACAAAAGAGGAGGCTGCGGTACGCATTGCGGAAAATAACGGCTTTATACGAAAAAGTATCGAATAGGCAGCCATGCAGTATTACGCAAAATTAACAAATAAAGCTTGCGCAGGAAATTTTGTGGAAGATGCGAAACGGCGAGTAAGCAGGAAGCGCGCGTATACAGACATACGTAAGCGACTGCGAATGAGCCAGTGACAACGGCTTTGCCTCCGACTCGCTTCGCTCGCTGCTGTCCGTTTTGCCAGCCAAGCGAGCTTGGGGCAAAAAGGCAAAGTATTACGCAAAATTAACAAGCAAAGAAAGGAGGAGGGGAATGGCTAAGACATATATCAGGGTAGACGACAGACTGATCCATGGTCAGACGATTGTGGCCTGGTGTCCGACGCTTTCAATCAAGGAAATCATTGCCATCGATGATGAAAGCGCGAAGAATCCGACGCTGAAATCCATCATGAAAATGGGAGTTCCTTCATCTTACGTCACACATATTGTCACGACGGAAGAGGCGAGACAGCTTCTTGCACAGGAGAGCGCCGGCAACCGTCTGGTCATCGTGAAGCTGCCCGAAAAGCTGCCGGATATCGAAGAAGGAGTCTCCGGAGCCGAGTCGATCACCCTGGGCAACATTGCAAAGCGGGATGATACGATCCACAAGGTCAGCGGCGCGACAGGGATTTTCTACCTGAGCGATCATGACGTGGCGATCATCGATCAATTCGTTTCAAAGGGAATGGATGTATTTTTTCAGCAGCTGCCCGGCACCTCGAAGACAAGCTGGGAAGCGTTTAAAAAGTCATTATAGCTTAGTAGATTAATAAAGGAGGAAAACATGGAGATTTATCAAATCATTCTGATTGCCCTGTTTATTTATCTGGGCGCAATCGGTTCCATCGTCGGCAACACGATCGGCTGGTACACTCTGGGAAGGCCGCTGATCGCCGCCCTTGTCGTCGGAGTGATCCTGGGAGACGTACAGACCGCCATGATCGTAGGCATTCCGCTCCAGATCATGTACATGGGTAACGTGACGCCGGGCGGCGCTGTTGCCTGGGATTTATCTTACGCTACTTACATCGGTACGGCCGGCGCTATCGTATTCGGCGGCGGGCTGGACACGGCGCAGGTCATCGGCCTTGCGGTCGTATTTGCGGGGATCGGCGGCCTCGTAGGCCAGATCATGTGGAACGTATCCTATGCGCTGAACCTTCCGCTGAACCGCGTAGCCCAGAGGTACGCCGAAGAAGGCGCCACCGGCAAAATGTTTATTCCCAATGTTGTATTTGGCCAGACCATCGGATTTTTATGCCGCTTCATTCCCGCAATCATTGTTTTGACTTCCATGACCGCGGCTTCCGCCCAGGCTGATTTCGCAACGATCATTCCGGGCTGGGTCACAACCGCATTAGGCGTATTCGGAGGCATGATGGCTTCCCTCGGTATGGGGATCATTCTGTCGTTCTTATTAAAGAAGAAATATCACATCGTAATTTTCCTGGCCGGATTTATTCTGGTAACATACTTTAATTTGACCACGATGGCTGTCGCAGTGGTCGCAGTCATTACGGCAATCCTGTACTATGTTATCAATTCAAGCCTGGAAGCCAAGAAAGGGGTGGCGTAACAATGGCTAAGAAAATCAGTCTCAAGACACTGAAAAAAGCATGGATCAACTGGTTCTTCTGGCATGGCTGCTCGCAGCAGGCGGAAACCATGCTGGGCATGTCCTTCGCTCAGTCCATGGCGCCGGTCATCGACGAGTTGTATGACAGCAAGGAAGACAAGGTGGCAGCGCTGAAAAGACATCTCACCTTATTCAATACGGAGCAGCAGGTAGGTTCCATCTGCAACGGGATCGTCTGCGGCCTGGAGGAGGCCAACGCCAATAAGGAATGCACGCCGGAACTGATCAGCAGCGTCAAGGTGGCTTTGATCGGACCGACCTCCGCCATCGGAGATTCCTTATGGGTCGCCACGATTATTCCGATCCTGCTGACGATCTGCCTTTCCATTTCGCAGGCGTCGGTGTCGACCTTATGGCTGGGCCCGGTGATTTACATGATCATTTACCCCATCGGCACCGCTATTTTGAGCTGGAATCTGTTCAAATTGGGCTATAAGTCGGGTCTCGAAGGCATGCACGGGTTTATGTCCACCGGAAGGCTCAACACGCTGACGGATACCATGACCGTGCTGGGCCTGACCGTAGTCGGCGCGCTGACGGCATCCTTCGTAACGGCTTCCGTACCGTTCAAAATTGTCAGAGACGTTTTTGACGCGACTACGAATACCACTTTGGAGAATCAGGTCATCTTCGAAGCGGATAAGGTACTGAATGCGATTTTCCCGCATCTTGTGCCCCTGCTGCTGACGCTTGGAGTATACTATTTGTATTCCAAGAAAAAATGGTCGCCGCTCAAGCTGATGGGGCTGATCCTTGTCATTGCCTGCGTCTTTACCTTCATCGGATACGCGACAGGATTTTATGCATAATTGTCGATTTGAAATAGAGCCGCACAAAAATTTTGATATAATCTAACGATAGAAACTAATAAAAAGTGACAGCAGAGACCTTGATACGACCGTATTGAGGTCTCTGCTGAAAATACGGCTTATAGCTCAACGGCGGCGCTGTTAAACCGATTGTAAAGCCGTCGGCACAATGGAGGATGCAATGAAAAGAATTATAGTAATGGGGCATGGAGGATATGCGGAAGGCGTCAGGAAGAACCTGGAAATGATCGTGGGAGTACCGGAGCATATGTACTTCATCGACTTGACGAAAGAAGACGACCTTGCGGCGCTGGAAGTCAGGGTAAAGCTTTTATTGGAAAGCTTTTCCGGCGACGAAGTGCTGTTCGTCTGCGATTTACTGGGCGCTTCGCCGTTTCGCGTTGCCGCGCTGCAATGCGCGGAAAATCCCGGGAAATATTACACCGTCGCAGGCCTCAATACGATGGCGCTTCTGTATATCAGCATAAATCTGGAAAGCGAGTTAACGATAGAAGAACTGGCGGACGGTGCGGTGGAAGCTGCAATGACTTCTGTATCGAGATTTCCGGAACAACAAATTCCGGAACAATAAAGTCAACATTTGCCGGATTTTATGGTACAATACATAGGGTTGTACTATGTATGTTAACATGTCTGGAAAGGAAAGTATTGATGGATACGCATCATACAAGAATCATATGGAATATAAGGTAGCGAAATATATCCAAATCAAAGAGGATATCATCAGGGATATCAAATCGGGCGCTTTACAGCCGGGCGACAAGGTGTCCAGCGAATCCGCGCTGAAAAAAAAGTACGGCGTATCGACCATTACCGTAAGAAAAGCCTTCAACGATCTGATCAACGAGGGGTATCTCATCGGCGTGCAGGGCGTGGGTACGTTTGTAACGAAGAAGCAGATGATCCGCGGCCTGACCTCCATCAGCTTCAGCGACGAATTGCTGCAGCAGGGATATCAGATCGATATGCTGGTGGATAGCATAGAAGAGATCCACAGTCCGGCCATTGCCGACATTCTGGAAATACCCCATGACCAGTCCATTACATGCGTGAGGAGAGTCAGGCTTGCCAATCAGGAGCCCATCGCCCACCAGTGCTCTTTTGTGGACAGCCGCCTTCTGAGCGTGGAGCAGGCAAGCCGGATCCACGAGAACGCATCCTTTTATAAAACGCTCAGGGAATTCAAAATATTCCCGGCCTGGGCCAACGAAAACTATTCCGTGAAACAGGTAAAAGACAGCAGGATCACACAGCTGATGAATATAAAAAAGAACGCCGATACGTTTTTCGTAAAAAGAATCGCCTTTGATGAGATGGACAGAGTCATCGAATACGCGGAAACCCATTTCAATAAAGACTGGTATTCTGTGACGGTAAATATTAAAATCTGACGGCGCAGGATCTCATCCTGAGACGTGTGAGAGCAAAAATAATATGGCCCGAGGTAAAGCATGGAGATTTTGGTTTGTATCAAGCAGGTTCCCGGAACGACGAAAGTGGAAGTGGATCCGGAGACAGGCGTTTTGAAGAGAGCGGGAGTGGATTCCAAGATGAATCCCTATGATTTGTATGCGTTGGAAACGGCGTTCCGATTGAAGGAGCGGCATGGAGGAAGGGTCTGCGTCGTCAGCATGGGCCCGCCCCAGGCGGCGGAGGTGATCCGGGAGGCTTATATGATGGGCGCCGACGAAGGCGCTTTGATTACGGACAGAAGCTTTGCCGGGTCGGATGTCCTCGCCACCTCCCATACCCTGTCGGAGGGAATCAAAATGTTCGGCGGCTTTGATCTGATCCTGTGCGGCAAACAGACCACCGACGGCGATACCGCCCAGGTTGGGCCGGAAACCGCCGAATCTCTGGGGATACCCCACATCTCTAACGTTCTGCGCATCGCGGAGATCAAAGAAAAGTCCGCTGTGGTGGAAATGGATATGGGCAGCGTCGTTCAGACGGCGGAAGTTCAGTTTCCATGCCTGCTGACAGTGGAGAAGGACATTTTTCAGCCAAGGCTTCCATCCTATCGGAGAAAAAAGGACGTCGCGGACCGCGAGATACGGATACTCGCGCTTGAAGATCTCAGCGACACGGATGAAGGGAACTACGGGCTCAACGGTTCCCCGACACAGGTTGAAAGGATCTTTCCGCCGGAGGTTGTCGGCAGCAGGGAACTGTGGACCGGAACGTCCGGGGAACTCAGTGCGAAAATGGCAGAAAAGCTGAAGGAGCTGAAATTTATATGAAGAGGCTGATTTGCCACCAGGATAAAGTAAATGAAACCAACAGGGAGCAGCTCATCGCTGTCTGCTCCTTCCATGCCATAGAAGACAATAACGGTGTTATTGAAATTACCGCGGGCTGCAAAATGTGCATGCTCTGCGTCAAAAACGGGCCCGAAGGCGTCATGGAGCTTGTTGAGGAAGAAACGGCAGTCGATAAGGGTGCCTGGCGGGGCGTCGCCGTCTATGTGGATCACGCTTACGGAGAAATCCATCCTGTCACCATGGAACTCATCGGCAAGGCAAGGGAGCTTGCTGACAAAGTGAAAGAACCGGCGGGTAAGACAGACGAACCGGCGGCGGACGGGCGGGGAAAGCCTGCTGCTGCGGTTGATTTCCCGGTTTACTGCGTATTCATGGGGCACGGCGTCGGGAAAAAAGCGGAAGAGCTGCTGCATTACGGAGTGGACGAGGTCTTCGTCTATGACGAGGAAGAATTGCGGGATTTCCGGATCGAGCCCTATGCCGCGGCCTTTGAGGACTTTATCCGGAGGGTAAGGCCTTCGTCGGTGCTTGTGGGCGCGACGACAATGGGCAGGTCCCTGGCGCCCAGGGTGGCCGCCAGATTCGGAACCGGCCTGACCGCCGACTGCACGAAGCTTGAAATGAAGGAAAATACGGACCTGGTTCAGATCCGGCCGGCCTTCGGGGGGAACATCATGGCGCAGATCCTCTGCACGAAGACAAGGCCCCAGATGGCGACGGTGAGGTACAAGGTCATGAGCGCTCCGGTAAGAAGCGCCGAAGCGGGCGGGAAGATCACCCGCTTTGAAATAGACAAGTCAAAGCTGGCCTCACGCATCGAGGTGCTGAAGGTTGCGAAGAAACCATCGGAAAGGGATATTTCCGACGCGGATACCATTGTCGCCGTAGGAAGAGGTCTGAAATCCGAGAAGGATATAGCCATGGTCAGGGAGCTGGCGGAGCTGCTCGGAGCGCAGATCGCAGGCACCAGGCCGATGATCGAGGCGGGCGTCATCAACGCGAAACAGCAGATCGGGCTGTCAGGCAGGACCGTCAAGCCGAAGCTCATCGTAACGCTGGGGGTCTCGGGTTCGGTTCAGTTTGCTGCGGGCATGAACGGTTCGGAGCAGATCTTTGCAGTCAATTCCGATCCCCACGCTTCCATTTTTAACATCGCCCATTACGGGATCGTGGGAGACATCTACGAAATCGTTCCGCAGCTCATCGAAAATATTAAAAGCCATAAGGCCGGGAGGTAACGGGATGGAATATAAAGGGTCGCAAAGCGGCATGGTGCGTTATAGAAAGGTAGATTCTGCGGATATCGCGTTTCTGGTATCGGTGCTGGGCAAGGAGAGAGTGTTTACCGGGGAAGAGATCGGTGAGGATTTCTGCCATGACGAGCTGGGCGGGATCAGCCGCAGACCTGACGCGCTGGTCGAAGCCGCTTCCGCCGATGAAGTGTCCCGGATCATGAAATATGCGTATGAGAATAGGATCCCGGTAGTGGCCAGGGGGTCCGGCACCGGTCTGGTGGGCGGTTCCGTTCCGATTTACGGCGGGATCATGATCAACCTGTCCAAAATGGACCGGATCCTGGAGCTGGATGAAGAAAACCTGACGCTGACCCTGGAACCGGGAGTGCTGCTGATGGAGATCGGCAAGTTCGTTGAGGCGTATGACCTTTTCTACCCGCCGGACCCGGGAGAAAAATCCGCCACTATCGGCGGGAATATCAACACAAACGCGGGAGGAATGCGGGCGGTCAAGTACGGAGTGACCAGAGACTATATCCGAGGGCTGGAACTCGTGCTCCCAAACGGCGACATTCTCAATGTGGGGGGCAAAGTGGTCAAGAATTCCTCCGGCTACAGCATAAAAGACATGATCTGCGGATCGGAGGGAACGCTGGCCGTTGTTACGAAAGCGGTTTTGAGGCTCCTTCCGCTTCCCAGGAAGTCGGTATCCCTGCTGATCCCGTTTCCGAACCTGAGCATGGCGCTGGGCACCGTACCGAAGATCATAAAATCCAAGGCTGCGCCCACGGCCATCGAGTTCATGCAGCGGGAGGTCATTCTGGCGGCAGAAGAATTCCTGGGGAAGAAATTCCCCGACAACTCCTCCGACGCTTACCTTTTGCTGACCTTTGACGGCAGCAGCCTGGCCGAGATCGAAAACGCCTACGCCTCGGTCGCGGACATTTGTCTGGAGGAAGGCGCCCTCGACGTATTCATCGTGGACACGGACGAAAGAAAAGAAGCGGTCTGGTCCGCCAGGGGCGCGTTCCTGGAGGCGGTGAAGGCTTCCACCACGGAGATGGATGAATGCGACGTGGTGGTTCCAAGAACCCGGATCGCGGAGTTTATCCAATATACGGACGCCTTGCAGAAGCAGTTCGATATCCGGATCAGGAGCTTCGGCCACGCCGGCGACGGCAACCTCCATTTATATGTACTGAAGGATAAACTCTCTGAAGAGGAATGGAAAACAAAGCTGGACGTGGTCTTTGAGGCCATGTACGGCAAGGCCAGGGAATTGAAGGGCCTGGTGTCCGGCGAACACGGCATCGGCTTCGCAAAGAAGCGCTATCTGTCGGAGCAGTACGGTCCCGAATACATGGAGCTGATGAAAAATATCAAGCTTGCCTTCGACCCGAAAAACATCCTCAATCCCGGAAAGATATTCTGACAGGGGACTTGAACCTTTACGGTTCAGGTTCTTTTTTGTATCTTCAAAAAAGTCGCAGTTTCGAGGAATTTAATAGGGCTTTCGGAAATTAGTCGAGTATCTGTACATTTTTTCAGGTTAAGGACGTAAAGGTTAAATGAATGGTTAAATGAATTTTGAAAATATTGCAGGATTTTGATACTGTCCGGTGTTCTTTATAGTAGAAGGTTTAACAGGGTGAGGGAAAGGCGCGTCTATGGAAGAAGACAGAATAATTTTGGAAGGGATCTGCCGCAGGGAGCAGGATGCGTTCCGGAAGCTATTTGATAAATACGGAACCTATGTGGTGGCCGTAACCGCCAAGGTGGCCGGAGGCGCTTTATCCGGACAGGATATCGAGGAGATTTCCTCCGACGTATTTGCGAAGCTTTGGAAAAAGGCGCCGGAGCTTCGCCTGCCAAATGGAAGTTTGAAAAACCTGATCGGCGTCATGGCGAGGAACTGCACGCTGAACGCATTAAGGTCGAAAAACAGAATATTGGAGGACCGGCTGGACGAAGAGGCCGTTTTCTGCCCTTCCGCCGCCTGCCCTTCCGCAGAGGAGCGCTATATAGAACGGGAAACGGCGGCCGCATTATGGGCAGTGATCAATGAACTGGAGGCGCTGGACAGAGAGATCTTTCTCCGGCGTTATTTTTATCTGGAAAAGGTGAAGGATATCGCCAGGGATAAGGAGATGAACGAAAAGACCGTCGGCTCCAGGCTTGCAAGGGCAAGGCAGAAGCTCCGGGACGCCGTCGGAAAGAGGGGGGAGGCCGAACATGAAGCGTAAAATCGTAGATATCATGCAGGACTTGGATTCAGGTATCATGGAGAACATGGAGAACACGGATCTTGAAGTCTTGGGGGTTTTGGACCTGACGGAAACGGAGATTGAACGGTTGTCACAGGGGGCGGATATGGAGAAGATCTGGCGGGCGGCCTTTAAGAAAATTCAATGTGAGGCCCCTGAAAATATCCGATGCGTAGCCCTTGAAAAGACCTCCATTCCCGGGCAGGATCCCATGCCGGCGGAAAGAGAGCACCGGCGGAAGCGAAGCGGATTGCGGATCGCGGTTGCGGTAATTTTGGCGCTTTGCCTGAGCGGAACGGTGTTTGCGATCCACCAGTGGTATATGGAGGACTTTTTCGGCAAGGGATCCGTACCCGGGGAGAGGCTGGACCGGGTGCTGGAAAGCCAGGTATCGGGCGGCGTACGGATGACGCTGGCAGAGGTCATCGCGGGGGAACAGGACGCCAACGTCATCGTCTATTTTGAGAGAGTTGACGGAAAGCCCTTTCCCGTGAGGACCGAGGCCGCCGCTTTGGAGTTTCAGCTGAGCACGGCCTTTGAGGGGCAGCAGGCCCTTGACAGTCGGATGATACAGATGCTGGAGGATAATCATAAGCTTGCCTACTGCTATAATATGATGGCCTTTGAGTCTATTCTGGGAGAAACCCTGAACATAAATGCGAGCTATATTTTCCAGGAAAAAATGCGGAAGGAGATCCTGGACGCTGACTTATCAGAGCAGTTTTCCGCCTATCCCATCCGGATAGAATCCAAAATTCTGGATCCTTCCGACGGGATTCTGGAGGACCGGGTGTTTTCAGAACAAGCCGTGATCCAGAGGGCCGCGGCCGAACCTGTGACAATGCCCCTGGAGAAAGAGTATCCGCAGTTGCAGTTTGCGGGGGTAGCCTTCATAGACGGGAAGCTTGCCATAGCCACCTATACCGAGGCCGGCGGATCCGGAGCCGACGCCATGGAAGCCAAGGTAAGTTCTCATATCCGCAACACGGTCCTTATTTCAGAACTGAAGGACAGCCGCACCGGAGAGGTTTACCATACGGCAGGCTACAGCGGGACCGGCGGCCTGAATCAGAAGCTTACCTTTGAGGCAAGTTACTTTGAGGGACTTACGGAAAAAGACCTGCCCTACCTGACGCCCGTGGCGGAATATTCCCTGCCGGAGCTGATCTCAGACGGAAGCTGGAGCTTCTCTTATACCTTTGAGAAGGAAGAAGCGTGGAAGAGCGCGGATACGGAGCTTATCATCGATACGGAGGCAGGCCCTCTGAGGATCACCAGAGTAAGCGTCTCTACCCTGGGCGTTTCGGTGCAGGGAGAATGGCTGGAACCGGATAAGGACGAAACCGTTCCGTGGCGGCCGGAGGACGATATGCCGGTAAAGGCCGTCATGAAGGGCGGAAGAGAGAAGGAACTCGAGTGCATCCGCAGTCAGACCCATTGGAAGGGCGTGTATTATAAAGCGCTCTACGGGGTGGCTTTAGAGCGACGGAAGACCGCCTGGGAAAAACAGTTCCTGGCCGACGGGACAATAGAGGATATGGAGGCGGTGGTGATCGACGGAATAACGATCCCGCTTTACAGGGAGCAGGATGAGGAGTAAGGTATAAGGCATTGTGACGAAATTAAAGCTGCTGCCGGAAAAATCCTTGACATTTTGGTCTACAACTCGTAGACTCAAGATGAAGGATCTACAAAACGTAGACTGATTATTACAAATTAAGCGAAAAAAGGGGTTGTCATAGATGTGTGAATACAGGCTTACAGACGCGGAAACGAAATTCGCGGACATTATCTGGGCCAACGCGCCGCTGAAATCTTCCGACCTGGTAAAGCTGTGCGAGACAGAGCTGAACTGGAAAAAGTCCACCACATACACCATGCTTAAACGTCTGGAAGACAAGGGGATCTTCGAAAATGAAAACGGCGTGGTGAGTCCGCTGATTGAAAAAGAGGATTTTTACGCGGAACAGAGCAGACAGTTCGTGGCGGAAGCCTTTGAGGGCTCCCTGCCGAAGTTTGTCGCCGCGTTTACGAGGCGTAAAAAACTGAGCGGGAAAGAAATCGAAGAGCTGCAGAGGCTGATCGACAGCCACAGGGAGGAATAAGGATGGATGCTGTATTTTTACGGGTCCTCAACATGAGCGTCACAGCCTGCTACATCATTCTGTTCGTCATCGCGATCCGTCTTCTGCTGAGAAAGGCGCCCAGAATCTTTTCCTACATCCTCTGGGCCGCGGTACTGTTTCGGCTCGTATTCCCGTTTTCCTTCGAGAGCGTATTCAGCCTGCTGCCGGTGAACGCGCAGCCGGTGCCGGAGAATATCATGTACGCCGGGACTCCGAGAATCCAAAGCGGTATCGCCGCCGTGGACCAGGCGGTGAACCGTTCCCTGCCCGCTCCGGACGTGGGCGTGAGCATGAACCCGATACAGCTCTGGATTTTTCTGGGGGAGATCCTCTGGCTTGCCGGTGTTGCCGTCCTGCTTACGTACAGCATCATTACAACCGTAAAACTTTATCGGAAACTGCAATATGCAAGGCATACGGAGAGAAATATATACGAACTTCCGGGCATCGCGACGCCCTTTGTCTTCGGCGTACTGAAACCTAAAATCTATCTTCCGGCAGACATTTCCGAGAAAGAGAGGAACTATATCCTCAGGCATGAACAGACTCATATCAAGCGGTTCGACCACATCATAAAGCTCTTCGCCTTTCTTGTCCTGTGCGTCCACTGGTTCAACCCGCTGGTCTGGATCGCTTTTTTCCTTATGAGTACGGATATGGAGCTTTCCTGTGATGAAAGCGTCCTGAAGCAGCTGGGCGGCGATATCAAAAAGGAGTATTCCGCGTCCCTGCTGTCGCTTTCCGCAGGGAAACGCACCATAGGAGGATGCCCCCTTGCCTTTGGGGAAGGCAATATAAAAGGGCGGATAAAAAATATCCTGAGCTATAAGAAGCCCGCATTCTGGGTGGTTATCATAGCCGTCCTCATTGTGGCGGCCGCCTGTGTCGGGCTGATCAGCGATCCTCAGGGCAGCGGCCTGCAAGACGGCAATCCGCAGGGCGGCGATCTTCAGGAAAACGGCGTCCAGGGGGAAACCTTAACGGTGGAGGACTATGCCGAACAATTTGTCCGGGATCAACTCGCTGTGTATGAAACTGCGAAACGGGCCGATTTTAAGATAATCGACACCCAGATCACAAAGCTCGAGCGATTGGACCGGTTTGAAAACATGTTCGATTACCCTGTTGAACTCTGGCATATCGAGTACCGCTGGAAGCCGGACGACATTCACAATGCAGCGTTGTCAATGGGAAATGTAAATATTGAGTGGATTATAGCTGACAAAGAAGGATGGATCCTGGAGGACTCCAGCAAGGGCTTTTCGGCGCTGGTCTTTTCCTATGAGCGTCCGGAACCGCGGTATTTAGGCCGGATCTTTACCAATGACGGGGTGAACGGGAACGGCGACACGGTTGCGGGGCGGGAGACCCTCCTCCGGGTACATTTTGAAGAACAGGGCCTGCTGCCCCATGAGACCTATAAAGGAGAGCATATCGTCGTGAAATTCCCACTGTCCACGGGAGAGACCTGCCAGTTGCTCTTGTCGCAGCCGGTAACAGAAGGTGATTCGGGGATCTGGTGCGTGGAGAGATGGATGGACGGCAACGGTACCGTGTATTATGATACGCCGCAATATGACCTGACGGACTATGCCCCGGGGGAAACGGACGGCACGGCGCTGGATTATTACAGGGTGCTGCAGGAGCAGTGTGAAAGCGGTCAGAACACATGGCGCTTGGATCCCCTGGAGGTTTCTATGGATTATATCAACAACGGCCTGGGGCAGAACGTCTCGCTTGCGGAGCTGGAGCCGCGGTACAATGCGGGCGCTGCGGATTTTGAAGAGACTCCGGTAAGCTACTATATCGGTTTTATCGTTTCGGAGTTTGATCACGATAAACCCGGATATTTCTCGTTCAACCTTGATCCGATAGAATGGTTGACCCTGAACGACGCCGAGAGGCTAAAGGAAATAAAAGTCGATCCCGACAGTCTGCCCAACGGTTTCTATATTCATAACCCGAATACATATTCCCAGCATTTTCAGGGAACGGATGAAACCCGGTTCCGCATTATCGATCCGGCGGAAGGCGTGAGCCATAAGGATGTTACCATGGGGGAATTTACGGATTACCTTAAGGGGTTTACGGATTTTGTTCCGCCTTTCCGGGTCGTCACGAAGGGCGGCTATGTGCAGAGCATCGAAGAGCAGTATGTACCGTAAGGTTAGTATGAATGGCAAGGGCATGATAGCTTTCGGCAAGGGAATGATAGCTCCCGTTGCCTATCCGTTTATGCATTCTTTCTGTTCGTCGCGATAGATAAACTCGGCGCCGCAAAAATAACAAAAATTGCGTTCAGTTCGCTGCTCGGTCCAGCAGTGCGGGCAGGTGACAAACCTCTGCTTGCGTGATTCAACCATAACTTGTTTTCTGTTCAGATCTGTTTTCTCATTCATTTCCGTAATCCTCATTTCGGTTTTCTTTCCTGCCCCCGCGTTCCCTTCCTGCCCCCGTAAGATCATCATAAAGAATTTCTTGATATCCTGTGATGACATATGTCATACTCTGGTTAGAAAATATATGGCATAATATAGCAGGGGTTTTATATAAAGAAGGGGGGGACGGCATTGACCAGCAGAAAACTGACGCCGGTCCAAAAGGAATATCTTTCCGGTTTTGGGCTTGAGGACATTGATCCGGACGGCCTTATTATAAGGAATTACAAAAAAGGCGAGCTTATCTGCGAACAGGGAGCACCGCTGGAAGATCTGCTGATCGTTACCGAAGGCAGGACCAAGGTGTGTTCCATGGCCGCCAACGGGAAGACTCTGTTATTTTGCTTCAATGATCCCGGAACGATCCTTGGCGAAGTGGAGCTTATGACACACACATTCACGTCGTCAAGCGTTTTTGCCATTACGGACGTCCAGTGCATCATCATTCCCAATGAAAGGTACAGGGACTATCTCTTGTCCAATATCAAATTCATGAACCGGATCTGCCTGATCATGGCTGAAATCGTTGCGCAGAACTCCATAAACAACGCTTCCAATATTCTTTACCCCTTTGAATCACGGCTTTGCGCTTATATCTCCATGACGCAGGAGAACGGACGCTTCTGCCAGAAGCTTACGGAGCTTGCGGAATTTTTTGGAACGAGCTACCGCCACCTGCTTCGGACCCTCGACAATCTCTGCACCAAAGGCCTTATCGAAAAAACTCCCCAGGGATACGTGATCAAGGACGATTTGAAATTGCGTAAATTAGGAATCAATTATATTCACGGTAAGAAGAAATATGTTCCATAAAACAAGGAGGGTGAAACCTTTCATTTCATCCTCCTTGTTTATACGATTCTCTCTTGATTCTTCATTATTCGGCAGGCGTGGCCTCTTCTTCTTCAGGTTTCTCAGCGATCCCTTCTCTGATAGCCTTGATGATGGCATAAACTTCATGTTCCGGATCAAGTATTTTGATCTCTGCAGGCAGGTGAAAATCGATGGCGGTCACGTTATCTTCTGATTTTTTTTCTGATACGTCGACTACTGCCATATCAGGTATCAGCGCGGCTTTTCCCACAACTTCAACCTCTGATTTATTAACATGTACACGCAGCAATCTTTGTTCCAATTCATCAGAGCCCTGAAAGAGAATCGGCAGCTGCATTTTGATCTCTTGATCCTGTGAGACCAGTTGAATTGCAACATGAATGATGTTCCTTTGCACAGGATGTGTCTGAACTTCCTTAACAAACCCGAATTTTTTTTCAGAACCTAATTCAACCCATATTTTGGCATTCGTCCCGTGTTTCATGATAATTCTGTTCAGTGCTTTGGTTTCGAATTGTACGGAGGCAGAAGTTGTACCGGGTGCGTTAAGAACGCCCGGAATAAAACCCGCATCCCTGACCTTTTTGGGTTTTTCGCTTCTTTCCGTCGCTTTTAAAATTGTAACTTCCATAAAAATACTCCTTTGGCTTCCCGCCATAAAAATTTATCCTATCGTCTCCTTGATTCTATACTTATAATCCCCGAAGTCAAGTCTTGCTACTTATTTGAACCCGGTAAGTTCCCGGTGAAGGTACTTACAACTGCATTAAAAGTATTGGTTTTAAGGAGTTAAAATATACCCAAAATCCATGGGGCGGCCGGCGTGTTATGACTGTAAATGATTGCACCGGATCGGTGAAAATGTTTATTTGTCTGCGGGAAAGCTGCTCAATATAATTAATCAAGAGTAGGATCATCCCCATGAGTCTTATGAGGAAGGAGGTAAATATGAAAGAACTGAGAATCTTGCTGGTTTGCGGTTCCGGCGCTTCCAGCGGATTTATGGCGGCGAATATCAGAAAGGCCGCTGCGGAAAGAGGGGTCAAACTGACCATCAGCGCGAGAAGTGAGTCGGAGATCGAAAATTACATCGAAGATATCGACTGCCTGTTGGTCGGACCGCATCTGGCTTACTTGATGGACGAAGCAAAGGAAATTGTCGGTGATGCGGATATCAAGGTCGCGTTGATCAAACCGGAATACTATGCGACTTTAAACGGGGAAAAAGCTTTGGATGATATTCTATCGTTGTTTTAATTATGGAAGGAGATCATGAGCAATGAAAGCATTGGTTAAATGGCTGGAAAACAGTTTTGCACCCAGAATGAGTATAGTCAATAATAATGTGTGGATCGTAACGCTGAAGGATTCCATCATGCAGACTCTGCCGTTCATTCTGTTGGGTTCCGTATTTTGTGTTTTAGCAATTTTAAATAATTATTTCCCTTCTTTACCGTCTTTCTGGACGCCTTTCGGGTGGACAATGGGCATGCTTTCGATCTTTATCGCATTCCTGATCCCGTTTAACCTCATGGAAAAGAAAAGGCTCCGCAAACAGCGCCTGATCGCGGGAATGGCCGGCCTGGTGTTGTTCTTCATCGTGATTACGCCGCAGCTCGTAGCGGACCAGACCATCGGACTCGACCACAGCGCTTTCGGGGCAGGAGGCATGTTTATCGCCATTTTCTGTGGAATTTATACCGGAATTATCATGGGCATATTCGGAAAATTCTCCTTTTTTAAAGAAGATTCCGTCATACCCGATTTCGTCAGAGCGTGGTTTGACGCGATGCTGCCCATCGGGATTGTCGTTTGTACCGGATGGATCGTCGTACAGATTGCAAATATCGATATTTATAATATGATCCTCGCTATCTTCATGCCGATTGCCGGGTTTATGGAATCATCCTACGGCTTTGTCGCCATCATGTTTGTATACTGCTTCTTATACTCCATGGGTATTTCAAGCTGGGTACTGACCCCGGTCACAAAACCGGTGCTGTTGGCGGCGATAACGGCAAACGTGGCCTTGGCGGCGTCGGGAGCGGCGGTTTCCGCTTCGGAGCTGAATGTCGTTACTTCGGAGGTCATCTATTCCGCGTACCTGTGGATCGGCGGAATCGGCTGTACCCTTCCCCTGGTTTTTATGATGATGGTTTCAAAATCGAAGACAATCAGCGCGCTGGGCAAAGCCAGCCTGGTTCCCGGTATCTTCAACATCAACGAACCGGTTGTATTCGGCGCTATTGCCTGGAACCCAATTATGATGATCCCGATGTGGCTTCAGGGAATCATTCTTCCGATCATTGTCTGGATCTTTACCAAGGTAATCGCCATCGCGCCGATCCCGACAATCGTATTCGATATGTGGTACTGCCCGTTCCCCATATCCACGTGGATTACAACCAAGGGATTTACGGGATTCATTCTGCTGGCGGTCATCGCGGCGGTAGCGACGCTGATCTGGTATCCGTTCTTCAAAACCTACGAAAAACAGCAGATTGAACAGGAAAAGGCGCAAGCGGCGAAAAAAGAGTAAAAGACACCAGGAGACGAAAACATGGACGAAAGAATTACGACAGCTTCTATGAAAATTATCATGCACGCGGGAGATGCGAGGCTATTTGTCACCCAGGCGTTAAACGCGATTGCGGAGAATGATTTTAAAATTGCCGCTGAGAAATTAAAAGCGGCGCAGAAGGAGATAACGGAAGCGCATAAAATTCAAACGGATATGATCCAGGGCGAAGCGAGAGGCGAAGAGATGGGATATTCCCTTCTCTTCACCCACGCCCAGGATACTTTGATGACAATCAACAGCGAATTGATCCTTGCAAAACACCTGTACAAGGTATTTGAGTCATTTGAACAGCGGATCGCAAAGCTTGAAAAGGAGATAAAAACTGATGAATATGAATAAGGTGACAGGGTTTAAGGAAGGCTTTCTCTGGGGCGGAGCGGTGTCCGCGAATCAGTGCGAGGGTGCATGGCAGGAGGGCGGCAAGGGCTGGTGCGTGGCGGATATCAACCGCTTCCGTACCGATATCCCTCTGGAAAAGAAATATAATGAAGAACTGACGACCACGGATATCAAAGAAGCGATGGAAGACCGTGAGGGGGTTTATCCGAAACGGCGCGGGATCGATTTTTACCATACGTACCGTGAGGATCTGAAACTTTTAAAAGGCCTCGGCATTAATACCTTCAGGACCTCGATCAACTGGGCGAGGATCTTTCCCAACGGCGACGACGCTGAGCCCAATGAGGAGGGCCTCAGGTTTTATGATGCGCTCATCGACGAGATCATAGCCAACGGAATGGAACCGATGATCACGGTTTCCCACTATGAGATGCCGCTGAACCTGACACTGAACTATTCCGGATGGTATTCCAGGGAAGTCATCGGCTTTTTTGAGAGATACTGCCGGACCTTGTTCGACAGGTTCAAAGGCAGGGTGAAATACTGGATCCTCGTCAACCAGATCAACCTGATCGTTCACGAATCCTTCAATCATCTCGGGATCGCCGAAGATAAGGTGAGCAATCTGCTGGAAGCGAAATATCAGGGCGTTCACAATGAAATGGTCGCCTGCGCGCGAGCCGCCAAATATGCAAGAAGTATCGACAAGGACATCCATATCGGCATGATGTTCTGCGACGGGATCAGCTATCCGGCGACCTGCCGGCCGGAGGACGTCTTCGCCAATTACCGGCGGAATCAGATGGAATTCCTGTACGGCGACGTTCTGCTTCGCGGAAAGTATCCGGGATACGCCTTCCGGTTCTTTGACGATAACAATCTCCATATCGAGTTCGGGGAGGGTGACGAAGAGGCGCTGACGAATACGGCGGACTTTATGGCGATGTCCTATTATTACACGAAGATCGCCGACGCGGAAAGCGTCAAAAAAAAGAAGACCTCCTTTGAGAATCCCTATATCAAAGCCAGCGACTGGGGCTGGGGGATCGATCCCGTGGGGCTCAGGACAAAATTGAATATGTATTGGGACAGGTACCAGGTTCCCATCGCCATCGCGGAAAACGGAATCGGCTGTTTTGACAGCCTGGAGGAGGACGGGAGCATTCACGACGATTACCGTGTGGAATACCTGAGAGCCCATATTGAGCAGATCAGGGAAGCCGTTCTGGACGGGGTGGACGTATTCGGCTATTATCCATGGGGTCCCATCGACGTCATAAGCTGCTCATCATCGGAAATGAGCAAGCGGTATGGGTTTATCTATGTGGATCTGGACGATTACGGGAAGGGTTCGGCAAAACGGATATTAAAAGACAGCTACCATTGGTATAAGAAGATTGTCGGGACAAACGGCGGGGAGCTGTAAGAGTGGGCAGGACAAAAATCGCTCTGACTTTTGTCATTCTGGCGGCTTGCATGTGGGGAACGGTAGGAGTTACCGTTAAGGTGCTTTCCGGGTTCGGCCTGACCGCGATTCAGATGGTCGTGGGCAGGCTGGCCGTTGCCGCGGTCCTGATGGGAGTTTTTTTGCTGATCACGGACAAAAGCAAATTTAAGATAATTTTCGCCATTGGTATACTGAATACTTCTCAGAAGGCGCCGAAGAAAGGCTATGAAAATGAAAGGTAATTGTATCAAGCTGATCAGAATTATGCTGGATGGCGGCGAATGGCTGACCGCAGGATTTTTGGCCGGAAAATTGGGCGTATCCGAGCGGAGCGTGAAAACCTACATCGCGGATATCAATTATGATGCAAATAACCTTATCGCCTCTTCCAGAAAAGGGTACCGGATCGATGCCGAAAGAGCCAGGGTTCTTTTAAAAAGCCTCGGTACAAAATTTCCGCAGACGTCACGGGAGCGCGTAAATTACATCATAAACAGAATCTTTACGGATGACGCGTTTGGTGGTAAAAAGACGGACCTGTATGAGATCGGAGACGAAATTTACGTCAGCTATGAAACGATTAAGAAGGATATGGCCAAGGTCAGGAAAAAAATGCTGGAATACGACCTGTACCTTTCCACGGCCAATTCCTGCGTTTCCGTGGAAGGAAACGAACTGGACAAAAGAAGGCTGCTGAGCAATATCTTATATGAGGAATTCAATGATAATATCATCAGTCTCGAGGTCATTGAAAAAGCGTTTCCGGGCTATGACCTGGAACTGCTGCAATCGATCATACAGGAACAATGCAAGAGATATCATTACTATATCAACGAATACGCGCTGCTGAAACTTGTGCTGGATATCGTCATCGGCATCTATCGGATCAAAAAGGAAAGAACCTCAGGCAGGCCGAGGGAAGAAAACACGCGGTTCGGAATCCGGGAGCAGGAGCTGGCGAGAAACATCGCAACGGAGATCGAACGCTGTTTTCAAGTCTGCTACAGTCCCGCGGAACTGGAAGAACTGACGATCATATTGCTGAGCCACCTGATGAAGATGGACTTTGCCAACATCAACAGCGATAATATCGAAATGGTTGTGGGGAGAAAATGTGTTGAGATCGTATCCGAGATACGGTCCCTTCTGAAGAACGTCTATTTTATCAACACCGACGATCAGGATTTTATCATTAAATTCACGCTTCATATTAAAAACTTATTGACCAGGCTGGAAAACGGTTATGCGATAAAGAATCCGTTATCGGAGCATATCAAAAATACCTGCCCCCTTATTTTCGAATGCGCGGTGGAAGTGGCGGACAAGCTGAAGGAAATTACCGGATATGAGATCACGGAGGACGATATCGCGTATATCGCCATTCATATCGGCGGCAATCTGGAAACGCAAAAATCAAAAGAGAAGCTGTTGAGCTGTATGATCCTGTTTCCCCAATATTATGATTTTTCCAATAAAATGATGAAGAAACTGAAAAATCATTATGGAGAAAGAATCGAGATCAAAACGGTCATTACCGCCAATGATCAGATTGAAAAAGCGGAACCGGCGGACCTGCTCATTTCAACAATACCCGTTCAGGAGGCGACCGCCATGGAATGGGTCATGGTGACGCCATTTCTGAGCGACAAGGATTACGACAGCATAGATGATAAAATTCAAAAAATAAACCTGAGAAGGGTTAAGGCAAGACTGAAAAAGCATTTGCTTCAAATATCAAACTCGCGATTTTTTTGTAAAAACGCTAACTTCCATAGTAAAGAGGAAGCAATTCGGTACATGACGGACATTATGGAAAAAGAAGGCTACGTGAACAATGCCTATTACGACGAAATATTTGACAGAGAGAAGCAGTCTTCCACGGCATTTGAACATATCGCCGTGCCGCACTCGATGAAAATGAACGCTCACAAAACCGGCATGTTTATCCTGCTGAACGAAAAGAAACCCCTTGATTGGGGAGAGAATCCGGTCAATATCGTACTGCTGTTTGCGGTCAATAAGGATGAAAGGGCGATTTTTCATGACGTATTTGATAATTTGATCGTGCTGCTGCTGGAGAAGGCGAATGCGGCAAAGGTCATAGGGTGCAATTCCTATACTGAATTTGTTGAAGCAGTCCTTGAATGCTTTCACTGAAGGAGATACTTGCGACATGAAGAGCTTTGAATATGTAATTAAGGAAGAGGTAGGAATTCATGCCAGGCCGGCGAGCCTGCTTGTAAAGGCGGCAACCGCATACAACAGCAGGATCACCATTGAAAAAGCCGGAAAAAAGGCGGATGTGAAAAGCCTTTTAACGGTAATGGCATTGGGTGTAAAATACGGGGACAAGGTGACCTTTTTTATTGAGGGCGGCGACGAAGCCCTTGCGGCAAAAGAACTGGAAACCTTCTGCAAAAAAACGTTATAATAAAGCAATACAAGTCAAGAAACTTTTCCTCTTATCATTTATCCTATTTTCAGGAGATGAGAAAATGCACCAGGCGGAAACAATCATGGCGGTCCAGAGGATGCAGGAGTATATCGACGGGCACCTTGGCGAAGAGATCACATTGAAGCAGCTTTCCAACGCGGCCGAATATTCCCCGTGGCATGCGGCGAGGATCTTCCGGGAAAGTACGGGCAGGGCGCCCTTCGAATACATCCGGTCCGTGCGGCTGACCAGGGCGGCGCTCGCTTTGCGGGATGAAGGGCCGAAAATCATCGATGTGGCCTTCGATTTTGTGTTCGACTCCCACGAAGGCTTTACAAGGGCATTTTCAAAGGAGTTCGGCATATCGCCGGCAAGGTACCGGAAAACCGCTCCGCCCATCCAACTGTTTCTGCCCAATAAAGTTTTCGACGTCTACCGTGCCATCCAAAAAGGAGAGAGGAGAATGAGCGAAATGAGCGAAAAGAAAGAGACGAAAGCCGTATTTGTGCAGATCATCGAGCGGCCGGCCAGAAAAGTATTGCTGAAACGGGGTATAAAAGCGGAGGATTATTTTCAGTATTGCGAGGAAGTCGGATGCGATATCTGGCCGCTGCTGACCAGCGTGAAGGAAGCCCTTTACGAGCCCGTGGGGATGTGGCTGCCGAAGCATTTGATCAAAGAAGGCACTTCCAAGTATGTACAGGGTGTGGAACTGCCCCTTGATTACAAAAACGGGGTACCGGAAGGGTACGAACTGATCGAACTGCCGCCCTGCAAAATGATGGTCTTCCAGGGAGAGCCCTACGACGATGAAGATTTCATGGACGCCATCGGTGAGGTCTGGAAGCATATCGAAAAGTTTGATCCTACCGTCTACGGATACAAATGGGATCCGGAAGCGGCCCCGAGGTTCCAGCTGGTGCCTATGGGCTATCGAGGCTATATCGAGGCGCTGCCCGTAGCTCCGGTAAACTGACTGCTCCGGCGTCAGCCTTGAAGATATGACGAACAAGCAGAGCCGCAGGCATTTTCGCCTGCGGCTCGTTTAACATAAACCAGCAAGAAGTCCCCACTTCTAAAGTGGTGGGAGTATGTCACTACCCCATTTATGATTTCGTAACAATACCGGCGGCGGTTATGTTAATCCTGCCGGCCATGCTGTTTCAGCCGGTCATACCGATCCGACCGGTCATGCTGATCCTGCCGGTCATACCGGCCGTGGTCCTGCTTGATCTTGCCGGAATGCTTCGACTTGCCGTGCATGGAATTGTAAAACGGATAACCTTGGTTACTTTCCTTCACCGGCTTGAATACCGCGCTTACAGAAATATCTTCGGTTATATTATTGACTGTATATTTTTTTACGGCTCCGACTGACGCTCCGTTGATCAGCAGGCTCACAACCCTATAGCCTTTGTCCGGCTTTACTGTAATATTCACTGCACCGTGATCCTCCACCGTTGTCGCCGACAAATTAATTGTGCCGCCTGCGCTTTGTGCTGCCGATACGGTATGCCGGACAGTACCCCCGTCTACCTCTGTAACGGTAAAGGATACATCCGCCGACGCGCTTGCGCCGTCGCCTGCGCTTACAGTGACGGTCTCGTTGTAACTTCCGACGGAAAGTTCTGCTGCCGGCTGTACGGTGAAGGTCGCAGATTCATCCGGACCAAGTACGGAGGCGGTCAGCGTACCGATAACGTAATTCGTACCGGAAGGCTGTGTCAGAGTTACGATTTGGTTGCCTGTATTCATTATGGTTACCGTCTGCGCCTCGGGTGCTGCCGTATAGCCTTCCGAGGCACTGCCGAAGCTGAGGCTTGCAGGCTCGGCGGTAACGGCAAAGACCATTGCCTCGCCTGACGCCTTGATAAGAATGCTGCCGGACACATTGCCGATGGAAATGCCGCCCGTCGCACTGTCATAAGTATAATCCAAACCCGGCGTAAGAACTCCGCCGCCCATCTCCACTGTTATGTCGTCAGGCAGGGAAAAGCCGTTATCGGGAATAAGCGTCGCGTCAAAAGCCTGGTCTCCGATGGCGAGGATGGCCGGGTTGTCCTGGGAAAGACCGGTCAGGTCATAATCCACCGTAAAGGCTTTCTGTCCGGTAGGCAGCAACGTATTGCCATGGTTATTTTCCACGTTTTCGGTATATACATTTCCGTTGTAAACGGCAGTTGTGCCGCCCTCGGGGAAGTAGAAGTAAAGTATGCCGGCACTGTCGGTTTTCAGGTCGGTTTTCCCGTAGCCCGCCGCCATTCCGCCAAAGAGCAGATTCTCTTCCGGTATGGGGGTATCGGCTGCTCCTGTAAGGGTGAGTTTAGTCAGGAACACATCCTCGCGGCCGTTGGTCAGCGTGCCGTTATACGAACCGCCGGGTCCGGCGCCGATGGCCTGTCCTTTACTGGCAGTATTGACGCTTCCGCCGGAGATGACAACATCTCCGCCGTGGCCGCCGTTATCACCGCCGCCGATGCCGGCACTATAAAATCCGGTTGCCGTTACGGTACCGCCGTTGATTTCGACTGAGCCGCCGTTGCCGTAACTTCCGCCGCCGATGCCCGCTCCGAACCGGCCGGTCGCCTTGACAATTCCGCCGCTGATTATGACCGTACCGCCTGATCCTAAGTATCCGCCGCCTATTCCGGCTCCGCCGTTGCCGGAACTATTATTTTGGCTCGTTGCGGTGACGGTTCCGCCGTTGATTTCGACCGTACCGCCGCTCGCGCCGCTTCCGCCGCCGATGCCCGCGCCGCCTATGGGAGCTGTCGCAGTGACCGTACCGCCGTTGATGGTAATTGTTCCGCCGCCGCCGCCTGCGTTGCCGCCAATACCGGCGCCTCCGCCTGTGGCAGGATCCCCGCCTCCGGTCGCGCTGAGCGATCCGCTGCCGTTAATCGTAAGCGCTGCGCCGGCCGGACAATATAACCCCGCATAATTGCCGCTGCTTTTAAGCGTGTTAGTCCCCTCGAGGGTAAGGCTGACGTCAGCCCCCTCAATGCCAAAAGCGCTGACGTTCCCGGGCGCAACATCGATGCTCACGCTGTAGAGGGTGATGTTTGTCTCGGCTCCGGAACCTACGGCAACTGTATGGATTGTCGTCGTTCCGGTAAGGATGATCCCATTCGTGTCAGGAAACGCGCCGGTCGTGGTTTGTTCCGGACCGTATGTAACAGTCAGATAACCGTCGCCTGCTGCGTTGATGCTGATATTGCCCTCCGATACATCAAAAATCAGGCTATCCGCATCGCTTGCCGCAAATGCCGCCGCCGGCTGCAGCGCAATTATCAGCGCTGCGCACAGCAGTGAACAAAAAAATCTCTTTGCTCTCATATGATACCTCCTTTGAACGTGAAACGGCTTGTCCGTTTCGTATCAGTGCATTGCCTCCAAATTATTTTCCCGAATCTTATGTCCGGCGATCACGTCCGTCTATGATGCAGGATAATTATAC